>JBCCHD010000008.1 GCA_039028935.1 Pseudomonadota bacterium
AGGCGCCTATGTTGATCGACTCCAGGCGTTCGTTTTCCGGTACCAAAGACGCCACTGGAATGATGCGGCGGCGATCCAGAGGATCTTGAGTTTGTGCCGACAATTCCAGATTGCTAACGGTGAATGGGATGTCGCCCGCATTGTCAACAGACACGTCGACTTTAACCACAGCATCGACGATTTCGCGTGTAATAGACTCGCGAATATCGCGCTCAGTCGAGGTCGTTAACGAGTCATGATAAGCCTCTTCCGACGCACGGCTTGACTGTTCGCCAGCGGAAAATGTGTTGCCTTGCTCAGAGCCTTGTTGAGAGCCCAAAGCGAGTGAAACTGAGTAACCCGGGAATTGGCCTGATTCTGAGCCTGAGTTATAGGTTCCGGTCAGCTCTTGACTCGCCTCGAGCGTGCTTTTCGTTGAGGTTTCATTGCTGCTCGAGAAGGATTCGTCTTCACTGCGTGTAATGGTGGTTTCGGTTGTCTTGTTTTCGGTGACGAGCATGCCGGACTCATCGGTAAACGTGAAGCGCGTATCCAATTGCAGGTTCACATTACCAATGTTGATGCGCGGGCTGGGCAGATCAGCGACAAGCGGATTTCGGTTGCCAGCGGCCACTTCTTCTGGGTCTGAAATTTGATCGCCATCGGTATCAGCCAAATTCGGAGAAGTCTTTAACACGTTGAATTCGAAACCATCCTGCAATCCATCGCCGTCTGAGTCTTGGTTTAATCCATCACTGAATATAAAGTTCCATTCCTGATCGTCCGTCAGTGTGTCGCCATCGCTGTCGGCAGAGCGTGGGTCAAGACCACCATGGAATTCCTCGGCATCCGATACGCCATCGCCGTCCGTATCGGCGATCGTTGGGTCGGAGGTTACCGTCACTGTTTGAACGACACCTGCGGCCGTAATGGTTGTGACGGTCCAGCCCCTAAGCTCATCGCTGTCACTGAGTCCATCGTTGTCTGTATCAACCACGGTATCACCGCTGGGTCCGCGGCCCTGAAACGTAGCAGAGCTAGGATTGGGAAAGTCGCTTTGAGGTGGTGCCATCGGATTACCCTGCAAGTCGGTCATCGCCGTAACGGATAGTTCGTACTGGAGGTCGGACATCGACAAGGTTGTTAGGCGGACTGTTTGCCGTTCCGGCAGAATCAGCTTGGCATCGACCACAACAACTTCGGCGCGCTTCGGCGCGTCTGTGTCGTTGACGGTGATGCCTTTGGTCTCCGAACGATCATCAATCGAGCGGATGCGATAGTGTCGAGCGTTTTCAGCACTGTTGATGCCACCTCTCATCGGTTCGGAAAAGGTCACCAGAATTTCCGTATTGGTGGTGGCGCCGGCGCTAACGATTTGTGGCTTTTCGAGGTCAGGCGTGTCGGGATCATTGTTAACGACATCAAAATTGATAAGCAATCCTTCATTCATCACGAACGTCGGTTCATTCGTCGTTGATGATTCGTCTTCAGTAGCGGATGGGGCCCTGTTTACTTGGTGACTCACCTTGATCTGCGACGGTCCGGAATAAACGCTGCTGATATTGGCTTTTGATTCGCCGTCGGTTGTAGAGGGCATGTTGTCGGAAATGACGATTCGGCCCTCTGTGTTTTCCACCATGACCAGACTACCGTCGGCCACCGGACGACCTGTTGCATCGGTTAGCCTGGACGTAATAAAGGCGGTATCGAGTCCGTCATTTTCAATCTGAGCTTTGTCTAGGCTGATGTGTGCAAACCGAAAGGACGATGGACCACCCGGAACCCGCGCGGATAGCAAGCGAGTATTTGGCTGATCGAAGCTGGCTTCGACGCTCAGACCGGTGTCGGTATCGCGCATCAAATTGTCGAGTTTTGCCGAGGACGAACGCAGGTTTTGCACAAAATAGTCAATGAGCTCATTCACCGCGTCATTCGCATTGCCGGGCGAGTCTTCCGCGTTCAAGTTCAAATTTTCGACAATATCTCGGTTGAACATCGCGATCGACGACATCGAATCGCCCGGATCGTCATCAAAGCTGATGCCAAGTTCTTGTTCAACTTTCTGTAAAAGGACATTTGCGTCAACCGCTGTCGGTGCCAGCATGCTTTCTAATGAGTTAATGCGCAGCATCGCTGCGGCGACGGTGCTGGCAGGGGTCAGATTGAGCGTGATGGTCTCGTTGCCGCCAGCAAACTGTGCGGGATCGGCAATGATGGCTTCTAAACTCGGCGCTGCTCGGCCTAGCATCGTGCCATCAAAAATCGCCAAGACCAGCGGACCTGTTTGTGCGCCGAGCGCGTTCTCACCGATTATCAGGCGATAGTGTCCAGTGTCATCGGTCGTGCTAGCTGTGGTGTCAAGATCCGTATCAATTTCGGTTTGCGTTCCGTCTGATTCGAACTTGAAGAGTCGAACGTCCGCACCGCTTACAGTGTCGGTTGCCACGCTTCCGATAACAGTCAGCTGGATCGGTTGTGGCGGCGAAATGGCCACGATCGGTTCAGGGCTGCTACCGCCGCCACCGCCGCCGCAGCCGTAAAGAAACGAAACGGTAAGTAGACTGTATACCCAAGTTAATTTATTACGCACGATATTCTCCCATTTATTTTTTTCAGCGCCTTGAGCGCGGATGAATTGTTTCAGTGGTCAGGCTCGCGACGTCGGCGTATGGCTTTTTTCGGCCATTCCGTTGCGGCGCGCCGCAACGGTTCACTTGGCAAGCGTCAGTTCAGCTCATTGGTCCGGTCGATAGCCGCCGTAGCGGTTGATGAGGAAGAAGTGGCTTCCAGACTGCCGTTGTATGACCGAACTTCCAGTTGAATGTCCGTTTGTCGCGCACTATTCGCGTACAGAATCAGCCTAGTGCTTAAGACTCTTCCGGGTTTGCACATTTGGCGCAGAAGGTTGCACAAATCATGCAAATGCTGAGAAATTTCAGGAGATTGGTGGTTGGCAACGTCCAGAGGACGTGTCGACGCGAAGCCGGATGTCGGGTCGGCGTTGGGGTGGCGCTAGGGCAAGAGCGAGTTAATGTTTTTGCGCTGCGGCATATTTGCTTGGACTGTAGCCTGAATATTGCTTAAATCGCCGCGAAAAGTAGGCGAGGCTTTGAAAACCCACACCGTACGCTATTTCCGACACACTGAGCCTATCGCGCTTCAGCAAGACTGACGCATGGTGCATGCGAATTGTATTGATATGGGCAAGCGGTGTTGTGGCCAGCTCGTCTTTGCATCGTCGCGTTAGTGTGTCGCGGCTCATGTGCAGTTTATCGGACAGCAGTTGGACATTGAGTTCGGCGTCGCCCAAGTGCGCCTCGATTGTTTCGTTCAACCGTTGTAAAAACGTTGGTTTCGCGCCCTGACCAATCGCGTTGATACTCTGTTCAAGCTCAATTGTTTCGCGGATTTTTTTTCTGGCGTTTATTTGCGCGTTTACGCGCATGACGAGCTCCGACGTGTCGAAGGGCTTGGTAATATAGTCGTCGGCGCCACTGGCAAATCCCTCGACGGTTTCTCGTTTGGTGGCTTTGGCGGTAAGGAGGATAACCGGTATCGCTTCAGTTGCTGCGGTACTTTTTAGTTTTTTAACCAGGTCTAAACCCGACAAGCCGGGCATTGAAACGTCTGAGACAATTAAATCGGGCAGCGCATCGCAGGCCACCGAGTAGCCCTCCTGTCCATTTTTGGCACGCAAAATTCGATAGTTCTGAGCCAGTCTTAGACTAATAAAATTAATTAGCTCAGCGTTGTCATCAATAATCAATAGCGTAGTTTTATCGTCGTCGTCCAATCCTTGTGTGGCCAGGGCGTGAGTGGTGGGGTAGGTTTCCTTTCCGTCATTCGGCAGCGGTTCCGTTAGTTGCACAGAGTCGAAGTGGTCATTACCCCGTCGTAGCCACAGCGTGAAACAGCAGCCTTGGCCGGGTTCGGAAGTGAGTTCCACACTACCCGAGTGCAGCTCCATAATTTCTTTTACTATCGCTAGGCCGATACCGGTTCCCGGGTGTGTGATGCGCTCGGAGGCCTTCTCTTGATAAAAGCGTTCGAACACTTTGTGTTGCGCGTTTTGCGCTAAGCCCACGCCGTCATCCTCAACGCGTATGCCGACGCGGTCAGTCTGCATTACGATGTTCAGCACAATTTGACTGCCGTTACCGCTGTATTTGATTGCATTGGACAAGAGATTGGCCAGGCAGCTATCTAACTGGTCGCGGTCAAACCACAGTTCCAATGGGTCTTCGCAGTTCTTCAGCGCGATGGTTTGATCGTGTTGTTGCGCCCAGTCGGTAAAACGAGGCTGCACCGATCGAACCAATTCGCTAACGTCGTGCAAAGCCACTCTGAGCGTAAGTTGCCCTGCTTCCAATCGGTTCATATCCAATACTTGCCCAACCATTGCCAGCATTTTTTTGGAGTTCTCAAGTGCGGCCGATGCAAGGTGTTTGACGGGTTGCTGTAGCTCGCGGGCATGCTCTGAAACGATCGTTTCCAGAGGGCCGATCGTCAAGGTCAGTGGTGTGCGAAACTCATGGGATACGTTATTGAAGAATCGATCCTTTAATATTTGCTGTTGACGAAGCTGCTCGACCTTGGACTGAACGTCGCGCGTACGCAGGGTGACCACTTGTTCGAGTTCAAGGTTTCTCGCTAACAGGTGACGGGTTCGCAAGCGCTGCCCCAGCCAACCGGAAACGAGCAACAAGCAAAATCCGAATAAGATCAGAAGGATTTTGGCGGATTTGGTCTCGTACCAGTACGGCAACACCGAAAAGCTCATCGTGGCGCGACTAGCGCGATGCCAGGCATCCCGCGCTTCTACCTCGAAAAGATAATCAACCCCCTCAAGGCTTGTCAGGTCTTTATACGTTTCGCGCGTCCACTCCGACCAAAAGTCTTGGTTGGTGCCAAGAAGCCGATGACGGTACTCGGTACGACCGATGGTTGTATTGTCGGCCAATGCATAACTGATGCGCAGTGAACTGTCGTCTGGATGAATGGCCGAATCCAACTTTTCAGCAGACGATTTTTGCAATCGGGCGTTGCTCTTGGCGTCCACAATCGAGTGGATATTTAGGAGCCCAAGAGGCGGTAGTGACTCGGCTAGCTGGACGTCTAAGCGATAGATGTCGCCTTTGTCGAGCACCACCCACGCCACATTCTTGTCGTTCACGTACATGTCGGAAATCGGTAATGGGTCCAATGAGCCAAAAACTTCATTGTGGGCAATCCAATTATCCCGATCTCCCTGGCGTAGATACCCGCGCTGCTGGTCGACCTGATACCAAAGACGTGGGCTGAGTTCCGACTGAATCTTATCGCTATATAAAAAACGTATGTTGGCATCCTCGGCCGCAAACTCTTGAGGGAATCCAGTAGCCGGTTGAAGTGCATGTTGTGGTGTGGGGGCTTTTTCGAGTAGCCCCCCGGATGTCATAAACAGCATGCGATTATCGAGTCGGAAAGGCCAGACGCTGCCTGGTCGGATGCCTTGTTCTGCACCAAACTCATCGATCGTTCTTGGGTTTGCGGCAAGTTGGGCACGTGATAGGCGATAGAGTTCTTGTGTTGACGTCCCCATCCACAACGCACCTTCCGCATCGAATTCGATGGACTGAATGTGGTCGGCGGTGCCGTCAATATAGTCTGAACGCAGTTTTCCATCGTCTGAGGTGATGCGAAACAGTCCATCGCTGGTACCCACAAACAACTCGTCTGAATTAGGGTCGATTCGCATAGTGCGGGCGAGTCCTGCCTTCAAGATGGGCGTATCGCTGGTAGACGGTTCGGTCGAATTCGGCGAATAAACCCCACCTAATCCGCTGTACAAAAAGAGACCGCTGTAGCGAACGGTATCCAAATAACTGTCGTTACTCTGTGTGATTTGACGAAACGAGGGCGGTGCTTGCGCATTGGCAGCCTCCAGTACAAATAAACCGTTACCCACCGCCATGACAGAGTCTCCATACGGCTTGACGCGAAGGATTTCGGTTGAAACGGTGCCTGCCTTGAACATGCTATAGCGATGCGGTGGCAACATTTTCACCACATTTGGAATACCGGCTAGCCAGATATTTTGCTGTCGATCCTCCATGACGGAAAACACGGTGTTGATGGCGATGTTGTGGTCAGCGTCGTATTGCCGAAGTAACTCGAATGACTCATTGAGTATGAATAGTCCGTCGTAGAGTGAGGCGATATAGTAGTAGCCATCCTGCGCCTGAATTGCGTTGTGGATCGCCACTTGTTCGCCAAACTGTTCGGCAGATGTGCGTTGGACGAGGCGGTCAGACTCTTGTACGTAGATGCCTGCATCCTCTGTTACCGCGACTAGTTTCCCCTCGCGATTAACTAAGACGTTACGTAAGCGCGTGTATCCGGGGATGCGAAGGGAAGTTGGTGTTACGGCAAAGTGGGTGGCTGTGCCCGCCGTGGAGATACGTATGTCAATTAGGTTCTCTGTGTCATGTTCTTTGTAGACAAAGCGGTCTTCCAAAGCGAAAATCCGATGTCGACCGGGCGTGGCATTTTCAATAATTGAAAGCGTATCGCCATTCCAATGGAAAATGGCCGTATCAGTAATGAACACAACACCATGCTGATTGGCAGCGGTCGCCCATACTTCTCCAAACTGTTTTTCTTCGTGAGACCAGTCATCCAGCAGCGACTTGTATTGCAACTCATTGGTGCGGTCGGCATAGAAAAACCCAATGTCATTGGTAGTGCCAAGATACAGACGATCATCAGACCATTGGCTTAACGACCGTATTGCCGTGCCTTGGGCGGTCGAGTAGTTTCGCCACGCTTCACCATCCCACTCGCTAAGCCCCGATGTATGGCCGATATAGATACGACCATTGCGGGCCTGGAGTGCATGCCAGTTCTGATTGTGTCCGCCATGCTCAGTGGGGCTGAATACATGAGCGAGCGGCAACCCGACTTGTTGATATTCATGGGCGTGGATGGGGGCGCAATACTGAGAAATCGCCATGGCGGTAAGCGCGATGGGGAGACCGGCAACTCGTGGCAAATTGTAAGGCCAGCGTGTTTCTAGCATGGTTTGTTCTTCTTTTTTTCGTGTGCGCAACGCTCGGGCGATAACGACCCAGTCCCAAGCTGGGAGTGATCATATTACAGGCTTGTGTCGGTCATACCATTATTAGGCGCGACAAAACCGAGCGGTTACTTGCACGATTGATGTCCCCTCACCCGTTTTATACGTCGGCTTTATGTGGTTTTGGTTGATTTTCCATCGGATTGTTAGTGTCCGTACCGACGCGAGAAGTGCGCGTAGAACGTGATATCGGGTGCTGAATCGACGTTGAGGTCCTCGCTGATGCCGAATCGCCAAACGCCGTTGGGTCTAGTCAGATACACACCAGCATCAAGGCTAAGCGAGGCATCGCCAAGGGCGGGGATATTGCTGTTATACGCTGCACTTCGATAACGAAGCTGCGCTTCCGGGGCAAGCGTATCGGTTAGGTTCAGTGCAGCACGCAGATTGGTTTGCCACTGAAAACGACGTGCGCTGAGTTGGGGTGTGTCACCCACGTGTAAGAAAAACACATCCGCATTAAACGACCACGATCGGTTTTCAGTCGGCACATGGCGCGTGTGATGAATGGATACCCCAATATCGACTGCTTCGCTGCCAGTCAATGCTCGATACCGTCCTGTTGGTAGTTTTATCGCAATCTGCAGCCATGTTGTTGGAGATATACCTTCGGGAGAGCTACTTCGCATTCCTTGTAGCTGATAGGCGGCGGCAAATTGTAGGTCTCCGATACCCTGTTGCTGTCGGTCGACGAGGAAAAATTCGTCGTTGTTTCGATAGCCAAACAACAGTGCATCTTGCGGTTGACGGGGCCGTTCGCCTTCCGGTAACTGAGTGAGCGCATGCCAGTCATCAATAAAGCGATCTATAAACCCGGCACCGTGGAGGAAGAAGGGTGCTTCGGCGTGCACAATCAATCGTGGGCGGATTCGTGCGGATGCCTGGATTGCCAAACGATACGTCTCGCCGTCGATTTCAAGTTGCTCGATGTCATTGCTTTGAATCAGAGAGTGTGAGGTCAAATCAAATTGGGTGGACAGTTGACGAGACGTTGGTGAAAGCGCGAGGTCTGGCGCAATCGGTGCCATAAAAATCTGAGTGAAGGGTGTGCGGTTATTGAGTGTCAGTGGTGCGGTGGTGTTCTGTGCCGTGCAGACGGTGCTCAGGAGCGTTATGGAAAAAACAAAAAACAGCCTAACTGTTGTTTGCTTGGGATTGCGAGTGCTAAGGGATGTGGTCATACGTTGCCGTTTATAAAGTGCGAATTATGACAAGCGAAAAACTGAGGACCCGCTCACGGTATCCCTTAAGGGCAATCGTAAAATGCGCGCATGGACAGTAAGTATTACACACACTTTGTGTTAACCGAATTTGAAGGCACCGGTTTTGGCGAGTTTTCCGGCGTCGTGCAATTCAATCGCTCGTCACAACCCGCGTTTGGCGCCGAAGACGCCCGACGTATGCTCGCTCAGAATTTTGATGTCGATGTGGATGAGCTTCATCTCATTCAATTTTCACCCCTTCACTAATTCCTGGAGTTCCCATGCAGAGCCCTCCCCAGCAACGCATTGATCGCGCCGACTTGCAGCAGTTTCTGGAACGAGCGCGCATTCGCCGATTCACCAAAGGTCAGACGATTCTGGCGGCCGATGAAGAGCCACGCACCATACACTACCTGGTTAAAGGGTCTGTGGAAGTGGTGATGGAAACCGAGGAGGGCAAAGAGCTCGTTCTCGCCTTTCTGAACGAAGGTCACTTCTTTGGTGAGATGGGCTATTTCAATCAAAAAGCCGAACGCTCGGCGTGGGTACGTTCACGGCGAGATAGCGTGGTCGCCGAATTGACGTATGAACAGTTTAGCGAATTTTCCAAGACCAACACGTCACTGGTTTTCGAATTGGCCACCCAGCTTGCGGTGCGCCTGGGTCGCACCAACGCCCGGGTGGGAAATCTCGCCTTTCTCGGTGTGTCAGGGCGTGTGGCCAAAGTGCTCTTAGAGCTTGCCGAAGAACCCGATGCGGTGGATATCGAGGGTGGTCGACGGTTGAAATACACGCAGCCACAGCTCGCCCGGATCGTCGGGTGTTCACGCGAAATGATTTCACGGGTGCTCAAGCTTCTGCAGTCCCAGGGCCTTATTACGATCGACAAGGGCATCATCGTCTGGGGTGAATTCAAAGAACGACCCGTTCGCGAACCGCAGCTGGTGGTCTAAACGCGCTAATCCGACGACCCGGATCGGGCACCGTCCCAACCGTTATTGGTCTCCGTACTGGATGTCGAACTGCTATACGTGGTGGATGACACCGAAGAGTCTCTGAGCGGTCTTGATATCGATGCTGCTTTGCGGAAAAAATGAGCGCTTTCGGTCGAAGAACACCGCTACGCATCACGCTCAGTCAAAATGCGTGTCGACCCAAACGTTAAATCACATTCAAAAACAAGCATTTAAAGTGGCTTGAAGCGTCGAGATCTGCGCCCGTGCGAGCCCGCGCGGGGCGTGTCCTGAATTTAGGCCGGAAAACGTTTATCCTAGCCGGCCGATGCGCCGAGTCTGTCCGACTCCGCGACCCTTGCAAACACGATGTCAGAAAAGGACCGCCCATGGCTGATTCCAGCGTAACGATTACTCACGATACCACCGGCGAGAGCATTCAGCTTCCCACGCGCGAAGGCACCACCGGTACGCCGGTCATCGACATTGGTAATCTTAATAAAGGCTTCGGACACTTTACGCTGGATCCGGGTTTTGTCGCGACCGCGAGCTGCGAAAGCAAAATTACCTACCTCGATGGCGGTGCCGGTCTGTTGCAGTATCGTGGCTACCCGATCGAACAGCTTGCCGAAAAGTGCGATTACTTAGAAGTGTGTTATCTGTTGCTCAACGGCGAACTGCCGAATAAAGAGGAAAAGCTAAACTTCGACCATACCATTCGCACGCACACCATGATCAACGAAGGGTTGCGTCGATTTTTCGACGGCTTTCATCACGATGCCCATCCGATGGCCATGATGACCGGTGTGGTCGGCTCACTGTCGGCGTTCTACCACGATTCGCTCGATATCCATGACCCGCAGCAGCGCATGGTCACCGCTCAGCGCATCATCGCCAAAATGCCGACTATTGCAGCGGCGGCCTACAAGCATTCCATTGGTCAGCCGTTTATGTACCCGCGCAACGAGTTGAGCTACACCGGCAATCTGCTACACATGATGTACGCCGTGCCAGCTGAGGATTACGAGGTCGATCCAGTGGCCGAAAAAGCTCTCGATGTGCTGTTTACGCTGCACGCCGACCACGAGCAAAACGCCTCGACCTCTACCGTGCGCCTGGCTGGTTCGTCGGGGACCAACCCATTTGGTGCCATCGCCGCCGGCACAGCCTGTCTGTGGGGACCGGCACACGGCGGTGCGAACGAAGCGGTGCTGAGAATGCTCGATGAAATTGGCGACGTGTCGCGAATCGATCAGTACATCGCAAAGGCCAAAGACAAAAACGACAGTTTCCGACTGATGGGCTTCGGGCACCGTGTGTACAAGAATTTTGATCCCCGAGCACGCATTATCAAACGGATCGCTCACGAGGTGTTGGCCAAATATGGCAACGACCCACGCATGGAGCTTGCCATGAAGCTCGAAGAAATTGCGTTGGTCGATGAGTACTTTGTGAAGCGCGGTTTGTACCCCAACGTCGATTTTTATTCCGGCATTATTTATCGGGCACTCAATATTCCGCTGGAGATGCTCACCGTGATGTTTGCTATCGGACGGGCGGTGGGGTGGATTGCGCACTGGCAGGAAATGGTGTCGGGTAAAATGCGTATCGGCCGTCCACGTCAGCTCTACACGGGCGAAGCCAAGCGCGACGTACCGACCATCGACGAGCGGTAGTCGCCCCAAGACGCGGCGGATTCAGTGGGGCGGTCGATGCACGCTCGTCGACGCCGTGCGTTAGCGTCGCGGTTCATCCACATCGCCGATCGCGGTGTGTCAGACGATGTTTGTGGCTACCTTGCCTCAGGCGTTTGGCCCCCCACTGTCTTGAATGCGACCAACGACCGCGCCCAACCGGCCGCGGACTAAAAGTGTGCGTCACGTCACACTTTACCCCCTTGATTCAGTAAGTTATGTGAATTATGTCACGGCGCTGCCGGTGTGCCTGCGCCACACTAACCTTGACATAACCATGATCAGGGTGATCATTATGAACGACGTAAACCGCGCCATATCAATTACGGACCGATTACTGGCCTGGGACATGCTCGACAGTGCTGCCACAGTGTTGGAAACCAGCCTGGAGAGTAATCCTTATCATCCCGAGCTCTTGCGACGGCTGGGTAAGGTGCGTCTGGCTCAGGGGCTTCCTCAAGAAGCGATACCGTATCTTAAACTTGCGATTCAACACGACCAAACACGCGATGCGCTGTCGGCGGACAGTCGCGTGTCGGTATCCTAATCGGACGAGTCGAAGTCGACACGTTACAGGGTGATGACGCGCCGAACTGCCGCCGTCAGGTGATGACGTGGTAGCACGGCGTGTAGTCGCCGTGTAGTTTCATCCGGCCCGCATCGGCAAAGGCACTGAGCAATTCATCGAGCATGCGCATAATGCGCTTATCGCCGCTTATCTGGAAAGGGCCATGTTCTTCGATAGCGGTGATGCCCTGTTCTTTGACGTTGCCGGCGACGATGCCGGAAAACACCCGTCGCAGATTGGCGGCGAGTTCATGAACCGGTTGCCCCAATGAGATGTTCAGTTGCGACATGTTTTCATGAGTCGGTTCGAACGGCATCTGGAAATCGGGGTCGATCTGCATGACCCAGTTGTAATAAAACGCGTCACTGTTGTCCCGACGAAATGCCCGCACTTGCTCAAATCCTTGCTTCATTTCCACCGCGACTCGAGCGGGATCATCAATGATGATGGTGTAGAGCTGCTGTGCTTCGGGGCCGAGGGTCTGGCTGATAAATTCATCGAGCTGTCGAAAATAGTCGGCCGAACTTTTTGGGCCAGTCCAGATAAACGGCAGTGGCATATTGCGATTGTCGGGGTGCAGTTTGATGCCGAGAAGATAAAGAATTTCTTCGGCTGTGCCCGCGCCACCGGGAAACACTGTAACGCCATGACCGGTCCGCACAAAGGCCTCCAGTCGTTTTTCGATGTCGGGCATGATCACCAGATTATTAACAATCGGATTCGGTGCCTCGGCGGCGATAATGCCGGGTTCGGAGATACCGATGTAACGACCGCTGCCCATACGCTGTTTGGCATGGCCAATGGTGGCGCCTTTCATAGGGCCTTTCATCGCGCCCGGTCCGCAGCCGGTGATCACATTGAGGCCGCGCAAACCAAATTGGTAACCCACCGCTTTGGTGTAGTCATACTCGGTGCGGCTGATGGAGTGTCCGCCCCAGCAGACCACCATGTCGAGGGCTTGTCCGGGCTTGAGGGCACCGGCACGGCGCAAAATATGGAAAACGGCGTTGGTGATGTCGTCGGGATTCGATAAGTCGAAACGATCGGACTTGAGAATTTCCTGGTCGACAAACACGATGTCGCGCAAGACGGAAAACAGGTTTTCTTGCATGCCTTTGATTATTTCGCCATCGACAAACGCGGACTCGGGTGCATTTTTGAGCACCAGCTTTAAACCACGCTCTTGTTGTTCGAGCTGAATATCGAACTGTTCGTGTTTCGCGAGCATCGATTTGGCGTCGTCTTCTTCGGCGCCACTGTTTAAGACAGCCAGGCAGCACTGGCGAAACAACGCATAGAGACGCGTGTCGGCGCCGTCGGTGAGAATGCTGGTTTCCGTTTGCGAGAGCAGTTCCAGGCTGCCCACCGGGGATACGCGTGCGTCAATGCCGCTCATATAGGTGCTCCGTGTTAAGTACTCTAGCCAGCCCTTAATAGTAGCAGTTACGCCGCTTCGGCTCGCGTCTAAATTCGTGCTGAAAAGCGGTTAAACGCGTTGATTGTATCGACCGGTAACGAACGTTGGCCGCCGTACACGTTAGATTCCAAAAACGCCTGTTCCTCGTCGAGTTCGGTGTCGCCCAAATCTTTGTACCACGCTTTGGGGCGACCATCGGCGCCGCTATTCCAACGGTAGCCGCGCGACTTCAAAACGTCTTTGCTTTCAAATGGCGCATTGGCTGCCCACAGTCGAAAGCCTTTGCGGCGTGCGGTATTGAGTAGTTCCGCCAGCGCCGGCTGATCATCGAGCGTATAGCTCAAAACATGAATCCCTGCCAGGCAATCGGTCACCGCCCGATGACCACTGTAGAAAAACCCTTGTCGATAGGCCAAGTATTCCAGTTTTGCACTTTCAAAGCCTGCCTCGCGCCAATCGATTTGTGCGACCGAACAGGCCCAGGCCTTGTTGGCGAAAAACGGGAAGCTAGCCTCGACAAACTTTCGATCAAAGCCGGCGTTGTGCGCCACAATGATGGAGGCGTCTTGAATAAACGCTTCGATTACCTGCGCGTCAAACGACTCACCGTTCACCATCTCGTCGGTGATGCCGGTAATGCGCGTGATTTCTGCAGGAATGGGCACGCCAGGATCATTAAGTTCGTCATACTCATCACCCAGTCGGTACAGGGTACCGTCACTGGAGAACGAGAACTTCACCATGGCAAGTTCGATGATATGATCGGCACCGTGATCGAACCCGGTTGTTTCGACATCGAGGTAGATGCCGGTTTTCACGGCTTCGCGATTGTCCGGAAGCGGCGCATACTGATCGGGTTTTTGGTAGCGCTTGACGACGCGATAGTCGTCGTGGGTCGCCAGGGCGCGTGCTAATTCGGCCGGATCGGCGTGAGCAAAGTCTGCCATCGCGGTCTCCCGTAAAACAACAAGGGCGAAAGGGTAGCACGACGCTACCTGGCCGAGGAGAGTGGTTTTGGAGCAACTCAAACGACTGGCTCGAAACGCGAGTAGCCGTGCGTATAGCCCTTATTCAGGCATTCGCGTTGGGGCGGCGGTGTGTGATGAATCGGGTCGAACATTTACCGGCTGCAACATCGAAAATGCCAGCTATGGGTTGACGTTATGTGCTGAACGGGTGGCGATGGCGACGGCTGTCGCGGCCGGTGCCACCGAGATCAAAGCGCTGGCCGTCGTGCTCAATGCCGACGGCGAAACGGTAGAGAAATTCACCCCCTGTGGCGCCTGTCTTCAGTTTCTCGCCGAGTTTGCCGACCGCGATACGCCGGTTTCGGTGGGCGATGTCGACTTCGTCTTAAGTGATTTACTCGCCAATCCATTTGCGGTGTCGTGACTGCCCATTACAAAAGCCCGAGAATGACCGCCGAACTGATCGTTAGAGCAGAGCGTCATTTGGCCAAAGACCCGATCATGCGCAGGGTAATCCGGCAGCATGGACCTTGCACGCTTGCGCGCGGCCGACCGGACTACTTTGACACCCTCGCCTGGTCGATCGTCTCGCAGCAGTTGTCGACCAAAGCGGCGCACACGATCGGAACCCGCGTCTTAGCATTGACCGATCAGACGCGTATGGCCGCAGCGCCGATACGCGCTGCGTCCCATGAAGCGTTGCGCGGTGCGGGGCTGTCCAACAATAAAGCCCGCTTTTTACACGCGCTGTGTGATGAGGTGCTCGACGGTCATCTAAATTTTCGTTCGCTGGCGCAGATGCCCGACGAGGCGGTGATCCAGCGGTTGATCCAATTGAAGGGAATTGGGCGCTGGACTGCGGAGATGTTCCTGATGTTTGCCCTCAAGCGTGCCGATGTGGCGTCTCCCGATGATGTGGGTCTGCAGCGCGCCTTGTTTGAACTCTATCCGCTTCGCAAACGCCCGTCGCCGCGACGCTTCCATGAACTTTTGCGCCAGTTCTCACCGTATCGTACGGTGGCATGCTGGTATTTATGGCGTACCGTCGATTAACGCGGATTTGAACGCGTCGCCCTTTGCGCATCGAGGCTTAGCCATGGTTACGGGACGGCTGTTGTCGACTCGCGCCCTGATTGACGGTCGTGCCGGTTTAGGTGTCGGCCGACGGCGTATTTACCCGAATAACCATTCAAAGCCGTGTAGAATCCCTTTCGGCCCGACGCGTTTTACACGTGTCTGACGTTGACGACCTATCGATTACGTGTGATGAAAATTCCCGACACACCGATTTTCTCTTCGCCCTTGCGGCGCATTACCGTCGATCTTGATCCACTCACCGATGTGGGTCGGGAGAGTGAGGGCTGTGAGGAGCTCGGCCTGCCACGTGATTATCGAGACCGCGTGTGGGACGCCGTCGAGCGTTGGTATCGCACAGGCACGCAACCGTTCGTGTCGCTGTGCGTCCGTAAACAAGGGTCCATGGTTATCCATCGCAGTCTTGGGCATCGTCACGGCACCTGGTCGAAAAACGGGATGGGTGCCGATGGCGAGGTCGGATCGATCGACACGCCGATCACGGTGTTTTCCGCGTCCAAGGCGTTAACCGCGCTGCTCATTCACGGGTTGGCTGAGGAAGGTGTGCTCAATCTGGATGAGCGGGTCGCGCACTATTTGCCAGCGTTTGCTGCGAATGGGAAAGCGTCTATTACAATCAGCCAGGTGCTGAGCCATCAAGGTGGCTTTCCGGTGATGCCAAAAGGGCTGCCGCCGGAGACCATTTTCGATTACGAGCGAGTCGTGGATATCCTCATGGCCAGTCCGTTGCAACGGCCACCCGGTCGCGGCACCGCCTATCACGCGGTTAGCGGCGGCTACATTCTTGGTGCGTTGGCCAATACGGTAACGGGTAAGTCGCTCAACCAGATTCTGCGCAAACGTGTTTGTGTGCCGCTTGGGCTGCCGACGTTGCGTTACGGTGCCCCGCTCAATGGGCAGTCGCGCGTCGCGACCAACTACAACACAGGCGGCGTGCACCGCTGGCCGGTGTCGTCACTGATCGAGCGAACGCTGGGTGCCGATTGGAATACGGTCGTTGAGTTGTCGAATCAGCCCGGCTTTTTGTCGACCACGGTGCCAGCCGGCAATGCGATTGGCACCGCAAGCGAATGGGGGCTTTTGATGGAGTTGCTCCTTAATCAGGGCCGGATTGGCGATGTGCAGGTGTTTGCGCCCGACACATTAAGGCGCGTGACGCAGTTTAAGGCCGGTAGTATTCTCGACGGCACGCTGTTTGTGCCGTCTCGATTCAGCGAGGGTCTAATGCTTGGTGCCAATCCGGTGAGTTTGTTCGGCCCGATGACCAAAGACGCGTTGGGCCACCTTGGTTTCATTAATATTTTTTGTTGGGCCGATCCGTCGCGCGACCTCTCCGTGGCACTGCTATCGACCGGCAAGTCGCTGTTCGGGCTGCACCTCGCTGAGTTGATGCGGGTGCTTTTTGCGATCAATCGCGCGCCGCGCGCACGCTAAGTCATGACTGCTTACAATGTAAAACAACTGTGTCGTTCTGATGAAACAAACGATGCACATCGATGCGTACGGTATACTCCCACTCTCGTCTGAATCGAATCGTGGCTATGTCTGACCTCATCACTAACATTTGGGTTGTTGCACTGATCAGTGTGCTGCTGGGCGTGGGTCTTGGTGTGTTGATCGCGCGCGTATTCGCTCGTGATTCTGGCGGCCGCACGGCGGCTGACGTACAGGCCGAGCTGGACCAGTATAAAGAAGAAGTCGGTCAACACTTCACGACCACTTCTGAACTTTTTCGCGACTTGACCGAGAAATATCGCGATGTGTACAACCACTTGGCGAGCGGTGCTCAATCGCTCGGTGAAGATGCCATGGACCAGACGCGTATTGAATTTACGCCGTCCAACGCGGTGACGGCGGAAGACTCAATTGACCACACGGATCAAACTGAAGCCGCCTCGACCGACACCGACCGGTCGGGCGACGATCCGCCACTCGGCGCGGGGTAAGCCACGGTCAGCGATACCGGGCGAAGTCCTCTCCAAGGGAAGCCAGCGCATCGATCTCCGCCAGTGGTGTGTCGACGGCGTTGAGCGTACACCAGAATAGCGCTGGTCCATCAAATTGCGCTTGTTGCCGATGCGCGGTCAACGCGGCAAACGCTTTGCCCGTGTAAGTACCATCGAGGTTTAAACCTGCCGTGCGAGCAAATTCGATTGCGTCTAGCGCCTCGGGAGTGGGCTCGGCGTAGGCTGTTCCAAAAAAATCGTCAACAAATAGAACACGATCCGGGTGTAGTGTTGCGTCCAAAGGGAGCGACGGTACGGTTGACTTGAGCAGCGCGACACTGTGTTCATAAAGGGCGGAAAACTTATGTGGCGACGCGACGCCGCGCTCAGTGACTCTAACTGCAACCACCTGGGTGGGCCAATCCAACAGTGTCATGCCAATAGCGAGACCTACGGCGGTGCCCATCGTGCCGCACGCTACGTAGATGCGCTCCGGTTGAGGCAGTTCGCCGTTGGCGACTTGAGTGGCTAACTCATAGGCGGCCGACACATAACCCAGCGAGGCAAGCGGTGCCGAACCGCCCAGCGGTACGAGCACCGTATCTTCTGCCTGGGCGAGCGTATGTGCGTGATCGAGCGCATCGCGAAACTGCTCGTACACATACAGTTGCGTGCCGAGTGCCACATGGCGGCGCAGATTGAGCGTGGCGATGGCACCGGGTGGTTGATGGGACAGGCACGCGGTGCAGCGCATACCGAGATGGTGGGCATAGGTGCTTGTGGCGACCGCGTGATTGGACCCTGCGCCCCCCAGTGTGACGATGTGTTGTGCGCCCTGGTTCTGTGCGTCCGCGAGCAAGTACTCCAACTTTCGCACCTTATTTCCGGCGTACAACTTGCTGCAGCGTCCATCGTGTTTAACCCAGACGTCTCGCCAGATATCGGCGTTGGCGCTTGACCCTCGTTGGATCGCGTCGCGGTCAAGCGCTCGTTGCCCATTGATGGCAAAAACCGGCGTCGGTAGCGTGGCAAGTGGTACGCGTGGAAAGGCGTTGACGAGTGCTTCGGGCAGTATCGGCATGGTCATCCTAATGGTTATGTGGTCGTGCTCGATAAGGTCTTAGTTCAGTGTATCGTCAGACAGATGAGCGTCGCGCTCTCGCCATTCTTTCCGATGATTGTCGCGCGGGGTATTGCCCATCTTAGCGATTCATTATGTAAAGCGTCATCCACACTGCAAACGATTGGCGCCGCGCCTGTGGCGCGATGGGACGGTAGGATTGAGTCTAACGTATTGTTTGTTTTGGTCCGATCCGGCCGAATACGTGTTGATTTCAGCCGCGTGGAGTGTTTTTTATCGGTTCCGCCGTGATACTGTGGGGTGAAGGTTTGGCCGGGGGGTGCCGGCTTGATGCTGCGCAACGCGGCGTACAAGAATAATGCCGGAATCACCGGTACGCATCACGACATGATCCGGTCATTCCAGGCGGTTGCCAGGCGAGCGCGCGCCGTTTTAATCCAGAGGATGAGTCGATGAACAATTGCTTAAAGATACTCCTGATTGCCGTGAGTTTGTTCGGCATGCAGACCAGTGCCGCACAGGGTTCGGCGGATGGCGTGTGGGCGGCGGTCAATGAAACTCAGATCGCGACCCGCGGCACGCGACACATCAGCCCAAATCGCTATCAGACGCTGCACTTCGATGCCGAGCGGTTTCTGCAGCGGATCGATAAGCACGGTGAAATCGCGTTGCCACTGGCCGACGGACTTTATCGAGACTTCACCATGAGCGACGCGCCGGTGATGTCCAAAGAACTTGCCGCCAAATTTCCACAGATCCGCACCTGGGCGGGTGTCGCCAGTGACGGCAGCGGCGCCTGGGCGCGCATCGATCTTACGCCCGCCGGTTTTCACGGCATGATTCGCGACGACAGTGGCATGACCTTTATCGATCCGTATCAAATCGAAAACGGGAAAGTCGTGGGCACGCACTACCAGGTGTATGCCAAGAAGGATTTGGCACGTACTAAAGATCACGTCCATTCCTGCGGTGTGCATACCGCCCATGATGCGGCAGCGCATGCGGCACACAGCCCCGTTCGAACGCCGGTGGGCAGTCAGCTTCGCACCTATCGTCTCGCGGTTGCCGCAACCGGTGAGTACACCACGTTCCACGGCGGCACCGTCGCCGATGGCCAGGCCGCGATTGTGACCGCGATCAACCGCGTGACCGGCATTTACGAGGCCGAACTTGCCATTCGTTTAGTGCTGATTCCGAACAATGACATTTTGGTGTTTACCAATGCCGCGACCGACGGCTATACCAACAGCAACGGGTTTACCATGCTCGGCCAAAACCAGGCTAAGCTCGATTCATTGATCGGTCCGGCTAACTACGACATCGGTCACGTGTTTAGCACAGGCGGTGGCGGCATCGCTGGGTTGGGCGTGGTGTGCCGTGCCAACAACAAAGCGCGAGGCGTTACGGGACTGTCCAGCCCAATCGGCGATCCGTTTTATGTCGATTTTGTGTCACATGAGATCGGGCACCAGTTTGGCGCTCCTCATTCGTTCAATGGCACCGCGGCAAACTGTGCGCCGCCAAACCGCAATAGCGCAACGGCCTATGAACCGGGCAGCGGTAGCACCATCATGGCGTATGCCGGTATCTGCGGCGCGCACGACATCGCCAGCTCTAGCGATGCGTACTTTCATACCATCTCGTTTGACAACATTGTGAACTACACGACCACCGGTTCGGGTTCGACGTGCGATGTGTCGACCGCCACGGGCAACTCTGCGCCGGTGGTGGACGCTGGTCAGGCTCGTGCACTACCGGCCAACACGCCGATTCGGTTGACCGGTAGCGCGACCGACCCCGATGGCGATTCACTGGTTTATCGCTGGGAGCAATTCGATCTTGGGCCGGGCGGAGCGCCCAATTCGCCGGTCGGCAACGCACCTCTGTTCCGGTCGTTTAACGCAACTGCCAGCGGCACCCGATTGCTGCCACGGTTACCCAACATCTTGGGCGATTTCGAATCGATCGGCGAAGTCATCCCGTCGACCAGTCGCAACCTGACGTTTCGCCTGACTGCGCTGGACAATCGCGCGGATGGGGGCGGCGTCGACTACGATACGGTCGCGCATTCGGTTATCGACACGGGCAGTGCGTTTGAGGTGACGTCGCAAAACACCACTGTCGCCTGGCCGGGCGGTACGACCCAAACCGTAACGTGGAATGTTGCCGGCACCGAAGCGTTTCCGATTTCCTGCACGAGCGTGGATATTTCGGTCTCCGACGATGGAGGGCAAACCTTTGAGTTCCTGGTGGCGGACAACACGCCAAATGACGGTTCCGAAGACATTACTGTTCCCGAGAGTCCCTCGAATATCGGTCGCGTGCAGGTCGAGTGTGCGACGAACATTTTCTTCGATATCAACAACGCCAATATCATTCTCGAGCCGGGTCCCGATCCGGATTTCGCATTGTCGTCATCCACGGACACGCTAGAGGCGTGCGCGCCAGACGATGCACAGATCGACATCGACATTGCGTCGATCGGCGGCTTCACCGGGGCGGTGACCTTCACGGTGAGTGGTTTGCCAGGCGGTTTGACCTCGAGCTTCTCCCCCAATCCTGCGAATGCGGGCGGCAGTACAACGCTCACTGTTGGCAACACCGGTGGCGCATCAGGGGGGGTGTTTGCGCTTGACGTGGCCGGTGCCGGTACACCGGGTACGCGCAACGTACCCCTCACGTTGGACCTGGCTGAGGCAATCAGCGCCACGCCGGTTATCGATTCACCGGCTGATGGTGCCGTGGCCATCGCTCAGCAGCCAACCCTTACTTGGTTACCGGCCGCCGGTGCGTCGGAGTACTTCGTTGAGTTGGCCAGTGACGTTGGGTTCGGCAGTATTGTGGAAAGCGCGACGGTGACAACAACCAATTACAACGTCGTCACGGTGTTGGATCAAGCCACGATGTACTACTGGCGCGTCACCGCGAACAATGCCTGTGGTGGCGCGACGTCCGCTGTGGCTGGCTTTACCACGGTATCACCGCCCGTCACGTTCTGTTCGACGCCGGGCGTCGCTATTCCGGATAACGATGCGATGGGCGTGACCGACACGCTGGCGATTGCAGATGCCGGTTCAGTGCTCGATATCAACGTGTCACTCGATACCAACCATGCGTCGATCGGGAACCTGGCGGCCTATTTGACCAATGTGTCGACGGGCACCGAAGTGGAGTTTTTGAATACGCCCGGATCCGCGTTCCTGGTCAGTGGCTGCCCGCTGCCCAACATCGACGCGGTATTTGACGACGAATCGATCAATGATCCAGCGTTCGCCTGCGACGGAGGTGGTGTGGCGATGCTCGGCGACTGGCAGCCTGTCGCGGCGCTGTCGACGTTCGATGGCGAAAATCTGACCGGCGATTGGCGTATTCGGGTGGTGGACCAAGCCGCCGGTGCAACCGGTAACGTCAACGAGTGGTGTGTGACGGTGTTGGTAGGGCCGCCAGCGGGCACCGACTCGGATGGCGATGGCGTGTTTGATGACAGCGACAATTGCACCGACGTTGTGAACCCGGCTCAAGTAGACGCCGATGGGGATGGCTATGGCAATCGATGTGATCCCGATCTCAATAACGACGGCATCGTCAATTTCCTCGATCTGTCTCAGTTCCAGCCACTGTTTTTGAGTACGGATCCGGTGGCCGACTTCAACGTTGACGGCAACGTTAATTTCTTGGATCTGGTGATCCTGACAGAGCGGTTCTTGGGCATGCCAGGTCCGAGTGGTCTGGTGCCGTAGGGGTTTGGAGGCGCCGAAATTGTCGGCGCCTTTTTCTCTAACTAGCTGTATTACATAGAAAATAGAAATTTTTTCATTTTTTTTGCTTTGCCCTGAGGGAATCCGGCGACGAATGTCGCATTAAAGGGTGCTAGGTAGGCGTATCCGACGGGTGGCAAGGATGTCGATACCAACAACTAACCCGGGTTTCTCAGGCATCGCAATGTCAACGTCGAACCCCGTATGGCATTGCTGGGTACTGTGATAAGAAGACTGTTGATCCGCACTTTGCGGATCTTTTTTTTGGCGGTGTGGACCTGACGGTCCCGTGCTACCGCGTCGTTTTTGCGCCGACAGTGGGTGTTCGTCGCGAACAGTGGCCGATTGTGTCTCGACCTTGCCGATCGTTCCCCTATAATGATGATCAATCTGACGGCGTAGTCGTCTAAACATCGATTGGGGGAGTGAGCATGGCGTATTTCGTAACCGGCGCTACCGGTTTCATTGGCAACCGTCTGGTCAGCAAACTGCTGGAGCGCAAAGGGACCGTTTATTTTCTGGTGCGCCGTAAAAACGCCAAAGAGCTCAAAAAACTCTATGAGCGATGGGGTGTAGACGCTTCCCGAGCGGTCGCGATTAAAGGCGACATCACGCGTAAGAACCTGGGTGTCAGCGCGGCAGACATGAAGAAACTGCAGGGCAAGATCAAGCATTTCTATCATCTTGCGGCGATTTACGACATCACGGCGCCCGCCAAACCACAAATCAAAACGAATGTTGAAGGCACCCAAAATACGCTTGATCTTGCGCACAAGATAAAAGCGGGTTGCTTCCATATGGTGAGCTCGATCGCCGCGGCGGGCCTATACAAAGGCGTGTTTCGTGAAGATATGTTCGAGGAAGCGACGGGCCTCGAAGAGAGTCCCTATCACAAAACCAAGCACGACTCAGAGGGGCTGGTGCGAACCAACTGTACGATCCCCTATCGCATCTATCGTCCGGGCGTAGTCGTTGGCGATTCCAAAACCGGCGAAATGGGTAAGATCGACGGTCCTTACTACTTTTTTAAGATGATCCAAAAAACGCGTCGTTTGCTGCCGCAGTGGATGCCGACAATCGGAGTCGAGGGCGGGCGAATCAACATCGTGCCGGTGGATTTCGTGGTGGATGCGCTCGATTATCTGTCGCACAAACGCGGATTGAATGGCCAGTGTTTCCATCTGACCGAAAGCAACGCTCGTCGGATTGGTGATGTCATCAATTTGTTTGCCAAGGCCGGCCATGCCCCCTCCATGGTGATGCGTGTTGACGCGCGCATGTTTAATTTTGTGCCGCCCTATCTGTGGAAAACACTGTGGGCCATCGCGCCGGTGAGGCGCGTTGTGCAGGCCGCGCTGAAGGGCTATGGATTGCCGAGCGAAGTCTTCCAGTTTATTAACTATCCGACTAAATATGACAATCGTAAAACCTTAGCTGCACTCAAAGGCAGTGGCATCGAAGTACCGCCACTCGAATCCTATGCGGCGCGGTTGTGGGACTATTGGGAACGCAATATGGATCCCGATTTGTTCAAGAACATTACATTGCGCGGTCGAGTCGAAGACCGTGTCGTGATGGTCACGGGCGCATCGTCAGGTATTGGTAAGGCAGCGGCACTGCGTGTGGCGGCGGCCGGCGCCAAGGTGATTTTGGTTGCACGCAAGAAAGACAAACTGGTCGATACGCAAAAGGAAATTGCAGACAACAAGGGGCGCTCGTTTATTTATCCGTGTGACATTTCGGATCTAGACGATGTCGATAAGTTGATCAAAGCCGTGCTGAAGGACCATGGGCAAATCGACGTTTTGCTCAACAACGCGGGGCGGTCAATTCGTCGGGGCGTGGCCAATTCGTTTGATCGGTTTCACGACTTCGAGCGTACGATGCAGCTTAACTACTTCGGCGCGCTGCGGCTGATCATGGGTGTCTTGCCCACCATGCAGGCGCGAAAATCCGGACACATCATCAACATTTCGTCGATTGGCGTACTCAGTAACGCGCCGCGATTTTCCGCCTATGTGGCGTCCAAAGCCGCGCTCGATGCGTTCACCCGATGCGCGGCGGCAGAGTTTTCGCACACAGGGGTCCATTTCACGACCATCAATATGCCATTGGTTCGCACACCGATGATCGCGCCAACCAAAATGTATAAGAACGTGCCGACTAAGAGCCCAGAAGAGGCCGCCGATATGGTGGTTGAGGCGATAGTCGATCAGCCGAAGCGCATCGCGACGCGTCTTGGTATTGCAGCGGAAATCTTGCACTTGCTTGTACCCAAAACCACCGAGCTGGGTATGAACGAGGCCTTTCGACTGTTCCCCGATTCGGCCGCGGCACGCGGTGAGTCCGGCGATGAGTCCTCACCCGAGCAGATTGCGGTGGCGCAATTTACGCGGGGCATTCACTGGTAGTTCATCGATTTGTCATAACGGTTTTTGTGCGTAAATTGTGAATTTACGCAAGGGTAAAAAAACGCGTTTGTGGGATACTTTTGAGCAGTTGACGGCGTGCGTAGAGGATTGGCGTGCGGCCGTGCAAACCGCCGCGAGAATCCCGCATGAGTCGAATAGTCAATCTGGCGCTGAATGCCGCTGATCACTTGGTGTCGAAAGGACGCTTGGATGCGGCTGCGTCAATTTTGCGCAACTACTTAAGCACTAACGATGCCAACCCACGTGTTTTGCAGCGATTGGGGCGCATCTATCTTAAGCAGGGCCGTTCGGCGGAGGCCGTGCCGCTTTTTCAAGAGGCACTCGTGAGTTTTCAAAAGGACGCGCCCGCTGTCTGTCGGTCGTGCGATGATCCATCTTGCTGCCCCGGCGACACGCCTGACACGGCCGCGACTCAGCCGGATCTTGTGCCGCGTTTTATCGCGAGTCTGTGATACACGCATAATCGTCTGTTCCCGCTCGGTCAAGCAGGCTATACTCTTTTAACGATAATCCAGCCGCCCGGAATGGCGCTTGCCCTGTCAGCGCCTCACGGAAGAAATGGCTTAGGGCGCATTTGCCGAGTGAAGCACTGATCATGCAGCCACACTTGCCGCGAGGCATTCGTGTAGAAGAAGGCGCAAGACAGCAGGCCATCAAAGGGGTGGAGATTCGCCCGACGGCTTTTCTGGGTGCTTGCCAGCGTGGCCCCCTCAACGTACCCACACCCATCGACGACTATCAGACTTTCACTCGTCTGTTTGGCGATCCATCGGAGGAACTGACGCTGCCTTACGCGCTGCGCTTGTTTTTCAGTAACGGTGGCCGCCAAGCATTGGTTGTTCGTGTCGCGCTCGATGCCTTGCCCGCCGCGCTTGCGTTGCCGGCCGGTGAGGCCAACCTCCTGTTATGGTCGAAGAACCCCGGTGCCCATGATTATCTTCGCGCGGCCGTGGACTACGATGGCATTGATGCGCTCGATGGGGACTGTTTCAATTTGACCTTGCAGCGACTGGCGGTGCCGGATACCGAGCAGGTGATCGATCAGGAAATATTTCGCTATGTGAGCGTGGCGCCTGATCATCCGCATTATTTGCCTCACGTCCTGGCCGGCTCTGGGCTCATGCGGTGCGACACACAGGTTAGCCCACAGCGACCTGACGCGACACTCAATCACAGCACCGGCAAGGCGCAGTATTTTCAAGGCCTGACCCATCCTGGTCGTGATGGCAACCGTTTAACCATGGCGACGGTATTGGGCTCGAGCGAAACGCGCACGGGGCTGTTTGCGCTGACGGAGCAGTACGAATTTGGTCAGCTCTACATTCCGCCATTGGACTTTGATACGGACGTCGCGGTGCCCGTATTGCGCGCCGCAGCCAGAGTGTGCGATCGGCGGCATGCGTTGCTTATCGCCGATGCGCCGCGCGCATGGCGCGACGCGGCGACCGCGCTCGATGCGGTGGAGCGCTTCAGTCTGCGCGGTCCATGTGTTGCGCTGTATTATCCCTGGCTTGAATCGATCGACGGCGTTGAGACGCAGCGCAAGACGATGCCTCCGGGCGGTGCAGTTGCCGGCCTGCTGGAGCGTTCCATTCGAGCCAAGGGTCCCGCGGCAACGCCTGCTGGTAACCAAATGCTGTTGCGGGGTTTTCGCAAGTTTGCCGAGACGCTCAATGAGCGCGACAGCTTTGAGTTGGCTGAAAAAGGCGTGAATACGCTCCGTTATGCCAAAGGAGGACGCAAAGTTGTGTGGGACGCCGTGTTGCTCAATGGTAATGACCATGGGGTTCACACGTCGATTAAGGTGCGGCGCGTTTTGCAATATCTGTCGTGCAGTATCGAGCGTGGCTTACAGTGGGTGGCGAATGAAGCGCATTCGGACCACCTTTGGCGCCGGGTGACACTGCAGGTCGGCGAGTTTCTGACCGAATGCATGCATCTCGGTATGCTGGCGGGGAACACGCCGGACAATGCCTTTGAAGTGCATTGTGATCTGAACACCAATCCCGCTGCGCGTCGGCAACGTGGGGAGCTTGGCATTCGATTAGAGCTTGCACCGCTCTTGCCGTCTCGGTTCATCTCGCTCAACATTGTGGTGCCGGTTGCCCGCAACGAATCGGGATAAGCTGTGTCTGAGAAAGATCAGAAGATTTGGAAAACCGTGGCCAGTATTCCGTGCGGTCAGGTCGCGACGTATGGCCAAGTTGCCGATCTGGCCGGATGTGGGCGTGCTGCGCGTATGGTAGGGCGATCGCTTGGCAAAGCACCGCCGGACATGGCGCTTCCTTGGCATCGTGTCATAAATGCATCGGGCCAAATTTCGTTTCCGGTTGACTCAACAAGCTATCGACGGCAGCGAGAGCGATTGCTGTCTGAGGGTATCGAGTTTCGTGGGCGACGTATCGATCTCACACGCTTCCAATGGCAACCCACACTTGATGAATTACTTTGGCAGCTCGACGGCTGAGAGGATCGCGCGATGGTAAAGAAACTGCTGCAACCTTATGCCTTGCGCGTATTGACCAGTGAGCGTGTGCGACGCTGGCGTGACTTCCCCGACCGCCTTCGCCAGCGAGGCCACAAACTCAAACCGACCGTCACGCTCTTCCATCAACTGGACGACCCGTATTCGGTGCTGGCGCTAGAGGCCAGCGTGCTGCTGGCACAGCGCTACGATATTGAGTTCGAGCTCGTGCTCGTCGAAGACGAAGCACGCGCGGGTCACACCGATACTCAACGCGCGAAGGAAGGCTGGATGCGCTACCGCCTTCACGACGCTCGTCGCCTCGCGCGCGCTTGGCAACTTAAGGCACTTGAAGTGGACGTGCCGTCGTCGCTCGCGGTCGAAGCCTGTGTGCGCGCACTGGCGGCTGTGCCCCCTGCTAACCACCCAGCTTTGGCTCTTAAACTGACCCGCGCGTTATGGACGGCGGATCCTAACGTGCTGCAAACCTTACTCACCGAGCATCCACCTGGCACTGCTGAAGAAGGGCGTCGCTTGCTCATCAACGGTCACAATGATCGCGAGGCGCGCGGCCACTACCAGGCCGCCATGTGGGAATTCAACGGCAATTGGTTTTGGGGTCTCGATCGGCTCGAGTATCTCGAGGATGATCTGCGTCGCTGGGGACTGGCAAAGGGACCGAGCACCGTACACGGTGAGCTCTATGCGCCGAAACGCGTTGATTCACTCACGGGCAGTACACTCGATTTCTTTTTTTCGTTACGCAGTCCCTACACCTACGTTAGCCTTGCGCGCATTAATCGATTACAACAATCGACGGGTGTTATCGTTCGTTTGCGGCCGGTGTTGCCCATGGTGGAGCGGGGAGTGGCGTTAAGCGATCACAAACGCCGTTTTATTCTCAATGATGTCGCCCGCATTACCAATAAGCATGAAATCGCCTTTGGGTTTATTCGCGATCCGCTCGGGCCGGGGTTGCACCGCTGTTTGGCTATGCTGCCACTCATGCGCGAGCGAAACAGGGAGCGTGAATTCGTGGCCAGCGTCATGCGAGGCATTTGGGCAGAGGGCATCAGCGTCAATCACGATCGTGGGTTGCAACGGCTAGTTGAGCGCGCGGGCGTATCGTGGGCGGATGCGCAATCGGTGACCATGAGCGAAACCATGCAACAAGAACTCGAGCGCAACCAGCAACAGCTCGAGCTAATGGGTATATGGGGTGTGCCGTCCTTTGCACTCACCGACGGCGCGAATCGTTTGGTGGACGTATTTTGGGGTCAGGATCGGCTGCCTTGGCTGGAGTATGGGCTGAGCCGACCTTCGAACTGATAAGTTCTTGTATTTGCCATAATAATCACGCCGTGCGCGCCGCGAACAATTCGCTTCCCAGTCTGTCTTACTATTAAGACCCGCCGAACGGCATCGTGGGCCAAAACGCCTATGTCGCAGCTTTACTTAATTCAATTTTGTGACGTGCGTTCTGGAACGGCAGCGATGAATGCGGTAAATTTTTAGCTACACAACCTCTGACGCGACCCCGTTTGCTACCGTGAACACGCGATCAGAGAGAAAAATAAGAGAAAATAGTGGGTAAGGTACATGACAGATAAAGCCAAAATCAGCACACTCGAGGCGGACAAAGAACGCCTATTGGATGCCCTGCGACAACTGCGCGCGGAGGGCGTCATGCTCATTGACGATCGGGTAGGCCGCCCGGCGGTTTTGCCGCCGCGAAAACGCGCGACGGTTGAGCCGCAACGCGACGGCCGACCGGTGGATCCCTATCGCATCGAAGGCGTTGATAAGCTCTCCATCGCCGACGGAAGCAGCGATACGGACCCCTACAACAGTCGCATCAAGTAGCTGTAAATCATAGCAATTTTCTAATTCTCAGCGGTCAGTTCGGATCGGGACTGCGTCGTCGCGTCTGATTTTTTTGCCGTGCTGCGTCAAAATGTGGCCCATTCGAGCCTCGAAAAACGTATTCTTGCAGCCAGTTGGCCGGTCCTGGGCGCGCAGGCCAGCCGCGCCTGACCTTCATACACATTTGCCGGGCGCACACAAACCCAAGAAGGGTTTGGTGAGAATCAATACGAGTCCCTTCAGAGCAGGAGAAAGTAGTTCATGACCGATGTGGCAGGAAAACGTGTGCTGATTACCGGTGGCGCAAGCGGCTTGGGACGGCAACTCGCCGAGGAGATGGCGGCACGGGGTGCGAAACTCTCTCTTTGGGACATCGATGGGGCAGGGCTTGAGCGCGCGGCCAAAGAACTCAGCGAGCGCGGTGCAGAGGTACACACCGAAGTGTGCGACTTGACCGATCGCCATGCGATTGAACGCAGCGCGGCGCGCATGCGTGATGCCGACCTACACGTGGATGTGCTCGTTAACAATGCGGGCATTGTATCGGGTGGTTTTTTGCTCGATATCTCGGACGAGCAAATCGAACGCACCTTTGCGGTCAATACACTCGCGCTCTTTTGGATGACGCGCGCCTTTTTACCGGACATGATCAATGCCGGTGGTGGGCATATCGTGACGGTGGCGTCCGCCGGCGGATTTACCGGCACGGCAAAGCAGACTGACTACAGTGCGAGTAAGTTCGCAGCGTTCGGCTTTGACGAGGCGTTGAGAGTTGAGCTTAAAAAACTCGGTTCGCCGGTGATGACTACCGTCGTGTGCCCTTTCTATGTCGACACAGGCATGTTCGCGGGCGTCAAGACACGGTTTTCATGGCTACTGCCCATTCTGTCGCAAAACTATGTGGTGGAAAGAATGGTCACCGCGATCGAAGCCAACAAACGACGATTGATCATGCCACGTATGGTCTACTCTGTGTTTCTGATGCGTTTGCTACCGGTCTCTGCGATGGACGCGCTGATGCGCTTTTTCGGCGTGAGCAAAACCATGGATGAATTTACCGGCCGCGTTCCGCGCTGAGCGTCATTTGAATCTCGATCGCCTCATTCGCTGGACCCTGACGATTGGCGTGCTGCTGCTCACGTTGCTGGCGCTAGGCACCGTACTCTATCTTACCGAGTCGTTTTTTGCGGTTTGGGATCGCCTGCGTCAGGCACCGATGCCGCTATTTGTCACGTATATGGCTGCGCTGGCGGTGTTTTTGTTCGTCACGCTTTGGGTCATTTGGAAACTGTTGGGCCCACGCAAGGGGCCGCGTCTGGGCAAACGCGAAGCTCGCCCCACAGAGGCAGGCATCAACACGCGCCTGGAAAAAGCGCGTGACGCGGGCGTGACCATCGATCATGTGCAAAGCGAGCTCAACACGCTCGCTCGCCGTCGACAGGATGATGCGGTCTACGTGGCGTTTTTTGGTGAAGTGAGTGGCGGTAAAAGCTCGCTGATCAAGGCGCTTTTGGGCGATGAGGGACAGGCGATCGAAGTGAGCGTGCGCGGTGGCTCGACACGTCGGGTGCAGGAATATCAGAGCGCAGAGCATGCGGGTTGGGTGTTTTCGGATGTGCCGGGACTCAATGAAGTCGATGCCGTGCTCGACGATCTGGCACTGGACGAAGCGCGTCGGGCGCATGTGGTTGTGTATGTGTGTGACAGCGACTTAACGCGCACAGAATTTGATCAGATCAGTGGTCTGGTGACGCTTGAGAAACCCGTCGTAGTGGTGGTCAACAAAAGCGATTTGATGCAGGCCGACGAACAAACGGCGGTGATTCAACAAATTAAAACGCGGCTTAAAGCGCTCAAGTCGATATCGACCAAATACTTTTCGCTGCACGTCGTGCCTGCTTCCACGGCGACGGCTCAATCGGTTGTACGGCTTTTACCGGACGGCCGAGAAGAGCAGGTGGAGCGACGCACTGATGCGAATTTGACGGCATTGGTACAGGCCATCAATTCACTGGTGTCTAGAAATCCCAATCGTCTCGACGCACTTCGCGATAGCGCGGTCTTTGCGTTGGCCGCGACACGCCTAGATGAGGCCGAACAGACGTTCCGCGAAAAAGAGGCCGAGGCGATGGTGCAGCGGTATACGCAAAAAGCGGTGGTGGGCGCTCTTGCCGCGATTGCGCCCGGCACGGATTTGTTGATTCAAGGAGTTCTGGCAACGGCACTCGTGCGAGAAATGTGCGCGCTTTACGATGAACCGGTGCGCGAGCTGGACACGCAGCGTTTTTTGGACGAGGCCCAGCAACGGGTGGGCAAAGCAGTGCCGGTGGTATTAGCCGTTGCGGGCAATGCGCTTAAAGCCTTCCCAGGACTGGGAACTGTGGCGGGCGGATTTACCCATGCGGTGGCCTACGGGCTTATTTTCGACGCACTCGGTAAAAGTCTGGCGAAAACACTGGCCGACGGGAAAGGCTTCAGTGCCGAGGCCGCCAGCGCTAACTTTGAGGAATCGCTCAATCATGATCTGGAAACGCGTACGAAACGTATTGCCAAGCTGGTTCTCGCTGCGCAGCGAAAGCAGTCAGACGACTGATCAGTCGGCGCAGGATCGGGAGCTCCTGACGGATATGACAACGCACGACGACAAACCTGGCCAATCGCACCTGGCGTTGGCGCGCGAATCACTGCGTGAGCTGCTCAATGATAAGCGGGTGCCGGCCGATGTGCGCTCGGCGCTTGCCGACGACTACGCTGAAATTCAGCGTCTGCTGGATAAGCTTGAGCATGGCCATGTGCATATTGCCGTGTTTGGTCGCGTCAGTGTCGGTAAGTCGTCGTTGCTCAACGCGTTGCTGGGTCATGAGGCGTTTTCAACCAGTCCGATTCACGGCGAAACACGAACGTCGGCGCACAGCAGCTGGGACGAATACGATACGGGCGGTGTCTTTTTGATTGACACGCCCGGCATCAATGAAGTCGATGGCGAGGCCCGGGAGCAACTTGCCCGTGACGTGGCGGGGCGCGTTGACCTCATTTTGTTTGTGATCGAAGGCGACCTGACCGATACCGAATATACCGCGCTCAAATTACTTGTCGATCAGCAGCGGCCGCTGATCGTAGTGGTTAACAAGGTTGATCGTTATTTGGCCGAGCAGCGCAAAGCGCTTCTTGATGTGATTCACCAACGGCTCGATGGTCTCGTTGCCAGTGAGAACATTGTTGAAGCCAGCGCGGACCCGGCCACACAGGTCGTCATCACGGTCGATCAGCAAGGCAATGAAACCGAGTCAACACGAACGCCAGAGCCAGACGTTGCGTCGGTGAAGGCACGATTGTGGTCGATTTTAGAGGCAGAAGGGCAGACCTTGTCGGCACTGAATGCCGGACTCTTCGCCAGCGACCTCACCGACTCGGTGGCGGCACGCATTGTTGAACTTCGCAAGGAGCTCGGCGATAAAGTCATTCGCACGTATTGCCTGTCTAAAGGGGTAGCGGTGGCGATTAATCCGGTGCCGGTCGCCGATCTGTTCGCCGCCGCGTTTATCGACGGCGCGATGGTTTGGCATTTGTCCAGGCTCTACGATTTGCCCGTGACACGCGCTGAGGCGGGTACGCTAGTCAAAGTGATTCTCACGCAGGCTGCGGCACTGATGGGCACCGTGTGGGCCGTCCATTTGGTTTCGGCCGCATTGAAAGTCGGCACGGGCGGCATGTCGGTAGCGGTGACGGCCGGGGCGCAAGGCGCGGTGGCCTACTACAGTACAATGGTTGTCGGAAAGGTCGCGGAAGCGTATCTGAGGCAAGGCAAGTCATGGGGTGAGGGAGGTCCGAAAACCGTGGTTCGAGATATTCTAGATAGTCTGGATCGAGACTCCATTCTCGAGCAGGCCAAAGCCGATATTCGTCGCAAACTAAAAACGCGCTAGCGTTTATTTAGGATTATAAACACGCCATGTCGTCATCTGTGTTCAGAGAATCGTCGCAATGGTTCGGTCTAAAGGCGCCGTTCCTGTGGCTCGTTCAGCGCATCTTGATGATGTGGGTAAAAGCCACGGTGCTGCCGGCTGATTTTGATGAGGTGGGTATCGATGCGACGCGACCGGTTTGCTACGTGCTCGATCTGGATGGTGTGTCCAATGCGCTGATCCTACGCGACGTCTGTCATGAAATGGGTCTGCCGGATTCGGGTGGTCTCATACAGGGAACGGACCGACCGCTGGCGGCGACGATCTACCTGCGACGACTCAAAGGCCTGTTGGTACGACGAGCCGACCCGCGTATTTCGCAGGAGATACGCGACATTGCTCAGGCGTATGCCGAAGGCGCCTTGGCGGATGTTCAGCTCGTGCCCGTGACGATTCACTGGGGCCGCGCGCCGCAAAAAGAGGAATCGCTGCTTAAATTGCTGTTTTCCGACAGTTGGTCGATCGCGGGTCGCTTGCGCAAACTTATGATTATTTTGATACACGGCCGAAACATGTATGTGCAGTTCAGTCGACCGGTGGCGATTGCCGAAGTGTTTCCGCGGGAGGAATACACCGACCGTTCCATCCGCAAATTGTCTCGAATTTTGCGCGTGCACTTTCGTCGTGTACGCGAGGCCGCGATCGGGCCAGACCTGTCGCACAAGCGACTGCTGGTTAGCGATATTATGGACTCCGACAGCGTCCGGCGTGCGATTGAGCGTGAAGCAGCGCGCAACGATATCTCGATAGACAAAGCGCGCGACAAAGCACGAGGCTATATCGACGAGATTGCCGCGAACTATTCACACGCTGTCATTCGAGTCCTCGAAACCCTCCTCAAGTGGGTATGGAACAGTCTCTACTCCGGCATCGTGCAGCACAATTTCAAAGCGGTGCAGGACGTGGCGCCGGGGCGCACGATTATTTACGTGCCCTGTCACCGCAGTCATATTGATTATCTGTTGTTGAGCTACGTGCTCTATGTGCAAGGGTTGGTGCCGCCCCATGTGGCGGCGGGCATCAATCTCAACTTGCCGGTTGTCGGCGGTATATTGCGTAGAGGCGGGGCGTTTTTCTTGCGCCGCAGTTTTAAAGGGCAACGACTCTACTCGACGGTGTTTGATGCGTACCTGCGTCGAAACCTGTCCAAGGGCGTGTCGCTTGAGTATTTCATTGAGGGCACCCGCAGTCGCACCGGCAAACTACTTGATCCGAAGGGCGGTATGCTCGCAATGACCATTAAGAGCTACCTAAAGGACCGCGCTCGACCGGTCGTATTCGTGCCTGTTTATTTTGGTTATGAGCGATTATTAGAAGGGCGCAGCTATGAAAACGAGTTGAGTGGCGAGGCAAAAAAGAAAGAGTCGATCTGGGGGCTGATCAAATCGGTCAAACTCTTACGCGAAGATTTTGGCCAGGTGTTCGTCAATTTTGGTACGCCCATTCACCTTAACGAGGGACTCGATGCCATCAAACCCGACTGGGAAGCCTCGTTGATTCAAGACGAGAAAGGCGATATCGAGAGCGCCGCGATTGATGCTTTGTCCAAAGCGATTGTGCCCCAGCTTGGTGTGGATATTCTGACGGACATTAACGCCAGCGCGGCGGTTGGCCCAATCAATTTACTCGGGCTTGTTCTTCAGGCAACCGAATTTAAAGCGCTGGATGAGCGAGATTTAGATGCCCAGCTTGGGCTCTATGTTGATCTGCTGGTGCAGCTGCCGTACTCATCCAAAGTGACGTTTAGTGAGCTGATTACGCGATCGCCAACGGGCAAGCACATTATTGAGTATGGACTTGAGCTCGGCATGCTCGAGCGCCGCGCGCATGAGCTTGGCGATGTGATTGGTCCGCATCCCCAAAACGGCGTCATGCTCAACTACTATCGCAACAACGTGAAGCATCTGTTCGCGATGCCATCTTTGGTGGCTTGTGCGCTCATGTCGAGGCGCGCCCGTACGCGAAACGAAATCATTGAATTTGTGTTGGGGATGTATAGCCTGGCGCGCGGTGAATATTTCTTGCGATGGTTGCCCGAAGAAGCGATTACGCCGATCGAGGCGACTATCAATGAACTGATTTCGCTGGGGCTCCTGCGTGCGGAAACGGACAGTGACCTGATCGCCCGCCCGGCGCCCGATACCAGTGAGATTCGCCAGCTCGATCTGCTCGCACACATTTTTTACGAGACCGTGGAACGCTATAGTCTCATTATTAACTTGGTGCTCGACGCGCCATCCGGTTCGGTACGTCAATCGGAACTTGAACAAAAGGCGCGCTTGACCGCTGAAAAACTGGTCATGCTCGATAGTCGCATCAATCCGGAATACCTCGATGTGCGCGCGTTCCGCCGCGCGATGTCGAGCCTGCTTGCCAGCGAGCGTGTGCACAAGGATGATGAACGCAATCTTTGTTATGGTGATGACTTCCGCCGCATTGGTGAGTTGGTGGCCAGTGCCACGGATGTGCCCGTGAGACGAATTTCACGACATAAGTAATCGCAGGCAGTTTGCCAAACTTTAGAATGGATCGACTCACATGAGCCAAAACGACGACAACACGGCCTTTCGACAATTGCTTGGACCGCTTGAAGAAGAGCGTGAGCAGTTGCTTAAAGAACAGGCGTCGCTCGACGCGCTCAGTGCCGACATTGAACGGCAACAAAACCGTATTGATGCCCTTGAACAGCAAGCGAGCGAATTGCTGAAGACGCTCGGCCGGCACCACAGTGACTGACCTGAATGGCCGTAGTACACTCTGCGCCCCATGAATTCGTATCACATCGCGGCCTTTTATCACTTTGCAGATCTACCAGACTATCGAGAATGGCAGGGTCCGCTCGAAGCGCTGTGCGCGCGCGAGCATCTGATCGGTACGATTTTACTCGCCCATGAAGGCGTCAATGGCACGGTGTCGGGTCCGAAACGTGGGCTGGACATGCTATTGGCATTCTTGCGACGCGACGCGCGGCTGACGTCGCTCAAAGCAAAGTGGTCGCAGACGGATGACAAGCCGTTTCTGCGTATGAAGGTGCGGCTTAAAAAAGAGATTGTGAGCATGGGCGTGGCGGGCATCAAACCCCACGAGCGCACCGGTAAGCAAGTGCCCGCCGCGCAGTGGAACGCGCTCATTCGTGATCCCGATGTTTTGCTCATCGACACGCGCAATCAATACGAAATCGATGTCGGTACGTTTGCCGGCGCCGTCAGCCCGCATTCCGATTCGTTTCGAGAGTTTCCCGACTACGTGAAAGACAATCTCGATCCAGATAAGCAGCGCAAGGTGGCGATGTTTTGCACGGGCGGCATTCGATGCGAAAAGGCCTCCGCGTATCTCCTCGAGCAGGGGTTCGAGGATGTCTATCAGCTCGAAGGCGGTATTTTGCAGTATCTCGAAGACACCGAGGAGAGTGACTCACTTTGGCGAGGCGAATGCTTCGTATTTGATCGCCGTGTGACCGTGGATGGCGCGCTTGAACCGGGTTCCTTTGTTCAATGTCACGCCTGCCGCCGACCGCTTACGCAGGAAGAGACGCAAAACGCGCACTACGAGAAGGGGGTCAGTTGCCTTCATTGCATCACTGAGACCAGTGAAGAGCGCCGCGCGGCATTTCGCGAACGGCAGCGCCAGGTCGAGCTGTCCAAAGCGCGCGGCGGCCAACACATCGGCCCTGATGCCTGAACAGGACGTTGGTCGGCGTCACCGCCTATCGGTCGGATCGAACTTCCATCCTTTCGCGGAGCGGTCAGGCAACGCACTCACGGTAACGCGCCGGTATGGCCGATTGAGGCGTTCGTCTGCGCAACTCTGTGCACGACACGATTAGGCCTAAATGTTCCTTTTTGGCCGTTGTGTCTTTTGTTTTGGGTCTATTTGACATTAAATAGTGCCAGCTAATCCACTATCGAAATAAGCAGGAGCGGTGTTTATGCGTATCGGCATTCCACGTGAACAGTTTTCAGGCGAGAAGCGCGTTGCGACCACGCCTGATGTCGCTCGGCAGCTCATTGAGCTTGGCTACGACATCAGCGTTGAATCCGGTGCCGGAGCGGCCGCTAATTTCTCCGATCAGGCGTATCGGGATGTCGGTGTCACCGTTGAAGCAACGGCCGCCGATGTGTTTAGCGGAAGCGACATTATTCTTAAAGTACGCGCTCCGGACGCATCCGAGCTGGATCAACTGCGGGAGGGTCAGACCCTAATCGGATTTTTGTGGCCCGCTCAACATCCCGAATTGCTGGAAACTTTGCGCGCGAAAAAGGTCACGGCGCTGTCGATGGATAGCGTGCCGCGAATTTCTCGGGCGCAGAAAATGGATGCCCTGAGCTCGATGGCGAATATCGCCGGCTATCGTGCCATTGTTGAGGCCGCACAATATTTTCCGCGCTTTTTCACGGGCCAGATTACGGCGGCGGGACGCATACCGCCGGCCAAAGTCATGATCATCGGTGCGGGCGTCGCGGGGCTTGCAGCGATTGGCGCGGCCAAAAGTATGGGTGCGATTGTTCGAGCGTTCGATACGCGACCCGAGGTCAAAGAACAAGTTGAAAGTATGGACGCCGAGTTCCTCGAACTTGATTTTGAAGAGGATGAAGACGGTGCCGGCGAAGGTGGCTATGCCAAAGTCATGAGCAAGGCGTTTATAGAGGCTGAGATGGCGCTGTTCGCCGAGCAAGCTAAAGATGTGGATATCATTGTGACCACCGCGCTGATACCCGGCAAACCCGCGCCGCGACTCATCACCAAAGAAATGGTGGCGTCAATGAAAGAGGGTAGCGTGATTGTTGATCTTGCCGCCGAACAGGGCGGTAACTGCGAGCTCACGCGACCGGACGAAGTGCACCAGTCCCATGGTGTCACACTGATTGGCTACACCGATCTTCCGAGCCGCATGGCCACGCAAAGCAGTCAACTGTATGCCAGTAATCTACGGCATCTGCTGGCGGACATGACGCCGGAGAAAGAGGGCGAGCTTCGGGTCGATTTTGAGGACGAAGTCGTCCGCGGTGCCACCATCACACGCGATGGCGAAACGACCTGGCCGCCGCCAGCACCCAAGCTTTCGGCCGCGCCGGCTAAGCCGGCGCCGGCCAAAACCGACGCGGCGCCCCCAGTGCCGCCAAAGCGCTCCGTGGTTGGACCGTTTGTCGCAGCACTGATTGGCGTGGCGGCGCTTCTCGGACTTGGGCATGTGGCGCCGCCGGACTTTATGGCGCACTTCACCGTGTTTGTGCTCGCGTGCTTCGTGGGCTACATGGTGATCTGGAACGTGACGCCCGCGCTGCACACGCCGCTGATGAGTGTGACCAATGCCATCAGCAGCATCATTGTGATTGGCGCGCTGCTGCAGATCGACTCATCGAATTCAGTGGTCGTGTGGATGGCGGCCATCGCCATCTTCATCACCAGCATAAACATCGTGGGCGGTTTTGCGGTCACGCAACGCATGCTGCGCATGTTTCAGAAGTAGGGGGCTCGGATGACACCTGGAATCGTAACGGCCGCCTATATCGCTGCCATCATTTTATTCATTCTCGCTTTGGGCGGGCTAAGCAATCAAGAAACCGCTCGTCGCGGGAACGCGTACGGTATCGCGGGCATGCTGTTAGCGCTCGTGGCCACACTCGCTGGCATTGTTACCGACAACCACTCAATTGTGTTTATCACGTTGGCACTCGGTGGTGCCGTGGGCTTGGTGCTCGCCCGTCGTGTACAAATGACTGAGATGCCCGAACTCGTTGCGATTTTGCACAGTTTGGTCGGTATGGCTGCGGTGCTCGTCGGCTACGCCAACTTTATGGATCACGAGTGGGCCTTAGTCGGCGTGGCGAAGACCATTCACGATGTGGAGACCTACCTGGGCGTGCTGATCGGCGCGGTGACCTTTTCCGGGTCGGTTGTGGCGTTTGGCAAACTCAGTGGCCGAATGACAAGCAAACCGCTGATGTTACCGGCCCGTCACTGGCTCAATCTGGGCTTGCTGATCGCCGCTGTTGTGGTGGGTAAACTGTTTCTCGACCAGTCGGCGGCCGGCGGTGGACTCAACGCACTGATCATCATGACCATCATCGCGCTGCTGTTTGGCGTTCATATGGTGGTGGCGATCGGCGGGGCCGATATGCCGGTGGTGGTATCGATGCTCAACAGCTACTCCGGCTGGGCCGCGGCTGCGACCGGGTTCATGCTGAGTAACGATCTATTGATCGTGACGGGTGCGCTGGTGGGTAGTAGCGGCGCGATTTTGAGCTACATCATGTGTCGCGCGATGAACCGCAAGTTTCTGTCTGTTATTGCCGGCGGTTTCGGTTCGACAGGCGGCAGTGGCGGTGGAAGTAGCGCTGAACAGGGTGAAGTGGTGGCCATTCAGGCCGCCGAAACGGCGGAGTTACTCGCCGGCGCAAAAGAGGTAATGATTATTCCGGGTTACGGTATGGCGGTTGCCCAGGCGCAGCATACGGTGTTTGAAATCACCAAAGCACTGCGCGACAAGGGCGTTACCGTGCGCTTTGGCATTCATCCTGTGGCGGGACGGATGCCCGGTCATATGAACGTGCTGTTGGCCGAAGCCAAAGTACCGTATGACATCGTGTTCGAGATGGAAGAAATTAACGAAGACTTTCCGGATGTGGATGTGTCGGTGGTGATCGGAGCCAATGACATTGTTAACCCAGCGGCACTGGAGGAACCGGACAGTCCCATCGCGGGGATGCCGGTGCTCGAAGTGTGGAACGGCGATCAGACGATCGTGCTCAAACGCAGCATGGCCACGGGCTATGCGGGTGTGCAAAACCCGCTCTTTTTTAAGGACAACACCCGTATGCTGTTTGGCGATGCCAAAGAGACACTGGATGAAGTGCTTACGCATCTTCGCTAGTTGCTCTACAACACGTAATCGCCGCGCGCGTGGGATATCACGCGCGTGGATAACACCCTGGTCGGTGTCGGTGGGTTGTCGCCGTCGAGTAAGAGTGGCCGCGACGCTAGGGTGACTCAAAGAGTCGGCGTGGACTGGCTTTGGCAAAGAGGTCGCCGAGTGTGACCGCGCTGTCTTCGATCGAATACGGAAACACGAGCGTCATGGCAAAGCCAGCGCGATGATCGAGTGTCACGGCAATGGCGGTGGTTGGTGTGTCTTTCCCAGGTGGGGTGACGACGACGTTTGAAAGCACGGCCGTAGCGTTGTAGCGCTGATTTTCGGCACCGATACGCAAATTGATATCCAGCATATCCATCACCTCGTTTGCACTCGGTTGATCGCTGTTCAAACCATCGATACCAGAAATCGTGACCACCTCGCCGTCGGTCGTCATGGCGCCACCAAACGGGAAAAACTCGCCGTGCTCGACGAGCAGCTCCTCGGCGATTGGCAGCAGCGTATTGAGCATAGTCTGCACATCCCCCTCCGTGTCGGCCATCGCCGGCGACAAGAGCAGTAAGCTGGCCAGGGCCATGGAAATCGATTTCATGACGGGTCTCGGTAATACGCCAATGTGTAGGGTACCGCGAATGGGCGCGGTCCACGGCGTACAATTGTGAACACTTGCGTCGTCGAGGCGTCGCGCAGGGCGCAGGGCAAGTGGCGATCCTACCGGTTATGGCTTAACCGGTAACGGTAATGGTCGCGTCGCGCTCGTGGGGGAAGCGTGCCAGACACACTTGATTGCGGCCACGCGCCTTGGCGTCATACAGCGCCTCGTCCGCACGCCCGAGCCATTCTTTGGACGTTTCATCGCTGACCAATTCAGCGACGCCGACCGACAGGGTGACATCGACCCCACTGCAAGGTACCTCAGCGACTTCTTTTCGCAGTTCTTCGGCAAGGGCGGCGGCGCTGCGAATGTGCTCATTGTGGGTGATCACCACAAACTCTTCGCCACCGATGCGATACAGACTGTCGGTCTGGCGTATGCGCGCCGTGATTCGACGACACACCTCGATCAATACCTCGTCGCCGACACCGTGTCCGTGTTGGTCATTGATCTGTTTGAATCGATCGAGATCGATTAGCAGTAGTGAGCTTGGAGTGCCCAGCCGATTGCGCTGCGCCTGCACGCGCTGCATTTCAAGTAGCAATCCGCGTCGATTGCCGGTTCCGGTGAGGGGGTCACAGGCCGCCAGTTCCATCAGCTGCTCCTTCTGGCGTCGTGTCTGCGCGGAAAAACTGTAGGCCACTGAATTGGTGATCAACAAGGTGACGAGCACCGCGCCGAGTTGGCTAAACGCCATCTGCGACACAAGGGGCGGCAACAAGGCGAGCGTTGCGACCATGACCAGCGCCAGGGCTTCTTTGGGTTTGAGTAAATAGAAGCCAACCATCAATGCGGGGTACGTCCAGAATACTTGCATAGGGCCCTTTAGGTAGACCGTCAGCAGTGCGCCGCTCGTGCAGAGAATCGACAGATAGATACTGGCTGGCCGCACCTTGTGCGTGCGAAACACAAAGATCCCAAGGGCCGCCATCGATACGACGATGAGTGCATCAACAAAACCGATCAGCCACTCGCCTTGCGACAGGCGCATGACGGCAAAGGGCAGAATACCCAAAGTGCCCGCCGCACATAAAATTAAGGGCAGGATTTCCTCTGGCTGAATTTTGTTAACGCGCATGACGCCACCTTTAGTCCGCAGGAAGATCACGACACGCTGATTAATCGGATGCGTTTGGGGGCTGATAATGGGGGCGCGTGCCGCGACCGCCATAACGCCCCGCATCCGCAGCGAGCCTACTAACATAAGCGATAGGACTCGTGGAAAACCCTCACGCGAGCACGAAAAAAAGGCCCGTAATTAGACTGTTTCCATGGGCGCGCTTAACGCGCTGAAGCATAGCGGGATTATTACGCGGCGTTGGGTGTGGATTGAGCGCGCATTGGATTTATGTCAAATCAATCCACCGCGTTATTTGAATTGCGTCGCACCAATGCGCGGTGCAGGAGGGGGCACTTCCGCAAACGGAGTGGGCTACGTTCGCCACGCGGCGAGCGTGACCAGGCAATTTGGGCGATACGTCGACGACATGTGTCGCGCGACTAGAACATCTCGCGTTCGGGAAAATCGATAGTGGTATTGGCAATGCCATTGATGGAGTTGGTCATGATGTTCTTCACCACCTGGCCCACAATCTCGACGATTTGCGCCTCGCTCAGTCCAGCGTCGAGCGCCCGTCGTACAGCTGAGTTGTCGCCGTGTCCATGATTACCATTGATCGATATGGCCAGATTGAGTACGGCTTGTTCAACCGGATCTTTGGACTTGCCTTTTTGCGCGGCCACGATTTCTTCATCGCTCATGCCCAGGCGCGCAGCAATGGCCGAATGGGCGGCAACACAATAACCACAACTGTTGTCATTGCTGACAACCAGTGCAATTTTTTCGTTGAGCTTGGCGCTTAATGTGCCGTTCGACAGATGTTCGGTAAGCGCGAGCTGTGCCGCTAGCGTGGTGGGCGCCTGCGCCATGACCGCATACACATTGGGCACCATGCCAAGCTGGTGGTGCAGCTGGTCAAGTAAGTCTTTGGCCAGACCGTCGGCCGACTCTCGATCGATGGTTTTAAATTGCGACATGGCGTTCCCCGCGCGCGGCCACGTGTCGTGGGCCAGATTGAATGTGCCAACTTGTCGTGCTGGCGTCAAATCGAGCGTACGGCTGGTGCATGACAGCTAGGTGAAATACCCAGCCAAGACCGGCAATCGTTAAATCATTATTCATCTTGATCACTGTGTCGTAGCTGGCCCTGTCGGGTCTCCCCTTGCTGGTTGGCCTGCCAATATTCCAGCGTGTCGGCGTTGAGGCAAGTAAGCCACTGATCGCCGTAAGCGTAGGTGTCAATCAACAGCGTGTGCTCGTGATCACCGATCTCGCCATCGTACTGGGTTGTGTGTCCGCAAATGACCCGATGGTCGGAATGGTAGGGCCGGGGTTTCGATACCTTCTTCCAATACAAATGTCGATCATCTTGTTCGTCCAGCGGTCGTTTGGGTTTGACGCTGGCATGGACGAATATCTGCGAATCCGCCTCGTAATACGGCAACGTATTCTCCAAAAACTGCCAGTGTTCAATGGGAATGCTGGCCTGCCAATCGGCACCCGTTGTGTACTGATACGAATAAAGCGTTTCCTCACCGCCGAAATGTTGCCAGGCAAAAAACCGTTCTGCGTTGTCGCGGGCGTCGAGCATCATCACCTCGTGATTCCCGCGAAGTGTGATCAGTTTGGCAGGGCCGGCGTAGTCGAGCAGGTAGTCGATCACGCCTTTGGAGTCGGGGCCGCGATCGACATAGTCGCCGAGCAGCACAAGCGTATCGTCGCGTGTGAGCGGCAAACGTTCTACGAGTCCCGTCAGTGCGGTTAGGCAACCGTGGATGTCGCCGATGGCGTAATGGCTCATGCAGTCAGGCGTTCAGGTCTGGAATTAAGGCGCTTTCAAGGCGAGTAATGTTGTCTTTAATATACAGTTTGCGCTTTTTAAGGCGTCGCAGTTTGAGCTGGTCGACCGACGGGTCTTCGCTGAGGGTGATGATTTTAGAGTCAAGGTCGCGGTGGGCGATGCGCAGCTCCTTGAGCTTCTCCCGATTCTTAAAACACTCTGTATCGATGGTCATAGTGCCCGACATCCTGCCGCCCGACGGCGGTATCGCTGCGTCGTATTCTACACGCGCGTTCTTCCGGATGGGCTACTTTGACGCCATAATGTCGGCAATTTTGCGCTGCAGCAGTTTGAGCGATCGTCGTGTTTCGGTGACGAAACAATCGCTTAGTTGATTGAAAATAAGGGTTAAGTGGCATCGTACGGCCACGGATCTGCGACTCGGCGGCCGCATCCACATGCCGTTAGTGAATCTCCCGCGCCTGAAGCCCGAGATTGGCCACCTGTGCGCCGACAAACACGATAAAGCCTTGGCGCCGATTCTCGCCGTTTTCGCTGTAATCAAACGTAAACACCCGTCGAAAACGCAGACCACTGGGCGAGTTGATCAGGCTGAGTTTGGCAAATGAAACGGTGCCATCGAGAAACTGGACATCCGCTCGACGACAGCCTTGGCGTGCCACCTCGTTGGCCAGCTCACGAATTTTCATGGTGTCGAACCAAAACCAACTGGCCGTTAGAAGGAGCACCAAAATCAGATAGGGCCACATGCTGAGCTTAATCCTGTAGCGGCCTTAACCAATCGACGGAGTCGTCGCCGATCACAAAAAAATGCGGATTGAGAATGTCGGCCTTGGCGTTGTAGCGAAGGGGGCTGCCATTCAGATCGACCACCTGTCCGCCGGCTGCCGACACCACGGCGTGCGCAGCGGCGGTGTCCCACTCGGATGTCGGACCGAGTCGCGGGTAGAGGTCGGCGCGGCCGGCGGCCACTAGGCACAGTTTTAATGAGCTGCCCATCGGCGTCATCTCGTGCGGGCCGAGCCGCGACAGATACTCATCAAGCAGGGCGCCGCGGTGTGAGCGACTGCCCACGACCACCGGTGTCTCCTTGCAGGGGCGCACCTGGATGGTTGTTCTATCGTCCTCGTGGATCAGAAACGCGCCGGATTGCGTGTCGCCGCAATAGGTGTCGCCCGAGACCGGCACATGCACCACGCCCAGTACCGGCGCATGGTCGCGAATGAGCGCAATGTTCACGGTGAACTCGCCGTTGCGCTTTACAAACTCCTTGGTGCCGTCGAGTGGATCCACGAGCCAGTAGGGATCCCAGTCCCGTCGCGTTTCCCACTCGATGGTGGCCGACTCTTCCGACAGAATCGGAATATCCGGCGTGAGCGCCTGCAGCTGTTCCACAATATACGTGTGCGCGGCCAGATCCGCCGCCGTGAGTGGCGACTCATCGGCTTTGTGCTCCACGTTAAAGTCGGAGTCATACACGTCGAGAATTCGGCGACCGGCACCGCATGCGATGTCGATCATCGGCTCAAGCCAATCACTATAGGACAAGACGCTCTTCCTTCCGCAGTCAACAGACCGGTAGTATAGCCAACATGACCGCACCAATGCTTGACGATATTCCCTGGCAGCACCTCGATACGGTGCTGCTGGACATGGACGGCACGTTGCTCGACCTGGCGTTCGACACGCGCTTTTGGCTGCATACCTTGCCGGCCCATATTGCGGCGGTCAAAGGCATCTCAGTCGATGAGGCAACCCAGCGCGTTATCGCCCACGCGGACCGCACGCGAGGCACGCTCGATTGGTATTGCCTCGATCATTGGACGCGTTCGATCGGCGTGGATATCCGCTCGGTAAAGCAAACACAGAGTCATCTGGTGCGCTGGCTGCCTGGGGCGGAGGACTTTCTGCGGGCACTCCAGCGACTGCCGGCGCGTCGCATTCTGGCCACCAATGCGCATCCGTTTATCTTGGCCATCAAACAGGCAGAAGTGCACGTGCAGCGCTATTTCGATCGCGCGATTACCTCACACGACTTCGACGCGCCCAAAGAGTATCCCGCCTTCTGGTCGGCACTCGAACGCAGTTTTGGTATCGACCTGTCACGCACCGTACTGATCGACGACAGCATCAACGTACTGGAAGCCGCCCAACGCGCGGGCGTTGCCTATCGGATCGAAATCATGCGACCCGACTCGGAGTTTGGTAAGGCGGGTCGAGGCGCGGACCACGGTCTTGACGCGATGGAAGTGGACAGCGTGGCCGAGATCACCGACACCGTACTCGCCATGGGTTAACCGTCCGTCCGTGCGGTGGCCTTTTCACCGCGCCGTGCGGATGGTTACTGCAAAGGCGCCTCGCGCGTCCGCCGTTTGGTGGTATTGCTATTCGCTCGCCGGTTTGGGCTTACGTCGTCGACGCCGACGCTTGGGTTTCTTCGAAGCCTGTCCCTCATTGCCCGAGGCTTTTTGCGATGGGGAAGGACGACCGCCTTTGCGCGGACCGCCTCGTCGTGGGGGTGGGCGACGCCGTTTGAGCGTGGGGATGGTGATGTCGGCCAGGAGCGCTTGCTCTACCGGTTCCATTGGCAGCCGATAACCCACATATTTTTCGATATCGGGCAGGCCTTGGGCGTAGTTTTCGCAGCCGAAACTGATGGCGTCGCCATAGGAGCCCGCACGCGCCGTGCGGCCAATGCGATGCACATAGTCTTCGGGATCTTGCGGCAAATCGTAGTTGAATACATGGCTCACGTTATCGATATGGAGGCCGCGCGAGGCCACATCCGTGCCCACTAGAATTTGCAGCTCACCGCTTTGAAACTTCTTGAGCATGCTCATGCGTTTCTTTTGCGGCACGTCGCCGGAGATGGCGAGCGCGCTGAAGTCATTAGCGATGAGTGTGGCTTGCACCAGTTCCGCTGCGCGCTTGGTGTTCACAAACACCATGGTGCGGCTGGGATCGGTTTTGCGCAAAATGCCCACCAGAAGCCGGAGCTTTTCGTCGTTGGCCGGGTAGTATATGACCTGCCGAATGCGATCCGCCGCCACCGACTCGGCCTCAATGCGAATCAACTTAGGGTCATTCATATGCTCGTACGCCAGCTCAAGCACGCGTTGTGAGAGTGTTGCCGAGAACATGAGGTTGAGTCGGGCCTGGGGCTCAGGCAGCCGACGCAGCACGTAGCGAATGTCTTTAATAAAGCCAAGGTCAAACATGCGATCAGCCTCATCGAGAATCACCACGCTGATGTGCTTGAGACCAAACACCTTTTGTTTGAAATAGTCGATCAGGCGGCCGGGTGTGCCGATCAGTACATCGCAGCCGTTTTCGATGGCGACGCGTTGCTTTTCATAGTCGGTGCCGCCGAAGGCCAGGCACAGTTTGTAATCGCATCCTTCGTTGAGCACCACCGCATCGTTGTAAATCTGGATCGCAAGCTCGCGTGTCGGCGCCAATATGATGGCGCGCGGATCGTTGGGACGACGATTGTCGTCGGGCGAGGTGGTGGTCAGACGATTGAGCATGGCCAGCAGAAAGGCCGCCGATTTACCGGTGCCGGTTTGCGCTTGTCCGGCGACGTCGCCCCCAGCCAACGCCACGGGCAGTGCACCGGCCTGAATGGGCGTGCAAAACTCGAACCCGGCCGATTCAACCCCTTTTAGTACGTTCGGGTGTAAATCCAGGGTGGAAAAGGCAGTTTCGGACAGATGCGTAGAGGTCATATTGTGGCCTGGTGTTGTTTTTGGGCATAAAAGGCTTGCATATTGGACAGATTGCAGGCCAAAATAAGGTCTACAACAGCTTCGCCGACTCTATCGCGAAGCGACAAACAGACAGCGCAGGTAAAACATCCGGATCATTGTGCCTTATCCGGTTCGCGCCGTCACTGTTAATACCCAATTCCTATACGACACGATCCCGTCCAATCGCCTTCTCAGGGTTCCAATTCATTCCGTTTTAGACGAACACATTCACAACGCTATCTCTTGGAGGACTATCGCAGTGAGCGATCAAAACCAATCCCATTCAGCGGCCGCGGCCCCCATTCACACAACCGACGCCGATTTTGAGGCCGACGTACTGCAATCTGATATTCCAGTACTGGTGGACTTCTGGGCGGAATGGTGTGGTCCGTGCAAGATGATTGCCCCGGTGCTTGACGAAGTGGCTAGCGAATACGCCGGTAAGGTCAAAATCGCCAAGCTCGACATCGACAAGCATCCGCAAATCGCCGGCAAATACGCGGTGCGCAGTATTCCGACATTGATGCTGTTTAAAAACGGTCAGGTCGAATCACAAAGCGCTGGTGTCGTGTCAAAAGGCAAGCTTATCGCAACCCTGGAAAATTCATTATGAGAGGTTACCTCGGTAGTTCCGCTCGCGGTGCCGGCAAAGGCAACGACGGCGGTCCCAAGAAAAACAATAACCGCGGCGGCAAAAAGTCGGGCGGCAATAAATCGCGCCGTAAGCGTAGGCCAAAGCGCGAGGATTACGATGATGAGGATCTCGGTACCGTCGGTGAGGAGGAGCTGGCCCTAAGTGAAACGGCCATGAAACTCTCCGACCTCAAAATCAAACCCATTGCTGAACTGGTCGACATGGCCAACGACATGGAGCTTGAAGGGGTTGCACGACTCCGCCGACAAGACATCATCTTCGGCATCCTCAAAGCGCAAGCCGCTAAAGGTGAAGACATTTGGGGTGACGGGGTGCTCGAGATTTTGCAGGACGGCTTTGGCTTCTTGCGCTCGGCCAACAGCTCCTACCTCGCGGGTCCCGACGACATTTATGTGTCGCCGAGTCAGATTCGACGCTTCAGTCTGCGCACCGGTGACACCATTTCCGGATTGATCCGGCCTCCGAAAGAAGGTGAGCGTTACTTTGCCTTGTTGAAAGTCGGTCAGATCAACATGGACAAGCCGGAGAATGCGCGCAACAAGGTTCTCTTTGAAAACCTTACGCCGCTGTTCCCGCGCAAGCGTCTGAAAATGGAAATCGGTAACGGCAGTACCGAGGATCTCACGGCCCGCATTATCGACATGGCAGCGCCGATCGGAAAAGGGCAGCGTGGTCTTATCGTCTCGCCACCCAAAGCCGGTAAAACCATCTTGCTGCAAAACATTGCCCATTCCATTACGCACAACCATCCCGAATGCTCACTCATCGTGCTGCTCATCGATGAGCGTCCCGAAGAAGTGACCGAGATGGCGCGATCGGTGCGTGGCGAAGTGGTGTCGAGTACCTTCGACGAACCGGCAAGCCGGCACGTGCAGGTGGCCGAGATGGTCATCGAAAAAGCCAAACGGCTCACCGAGCACAAACAGGATGTCGTGATTCTGCTCGACTCGATCACCCGTCTTGCACGTGCCTACAACACCGTCGTGCCCTCGTCGGGTAAGGTGCTCACCGGTGGTGTGGACGCCAACGCACTGCACCGACCCAAGCGCTTCTTTGGTGCAGCCCGCAACATTGAAGAAGGCGGCAGCCTCACCATCATCGCCACCGCGCTGGTCGACACCGGCTCGCGAATGGACGATGTGATTTTCGAAGAGTTCAAGGGCACCGGTAACATGGAAGTGCATCTTGATCGTCGCATTGCCGAGAAGCGCACGTTCCCTGCGATCAACATCAATCGTTCCGGTACGCGAAAAGAAGAGCTGCTTACCGATCCGGAAGAGTTGGCCAAGATTTGGATTCTGCGCAAGCTATTGCATCCGATGGATGAGATTGCTGCGATCGAATTCTTGCTGGGTAAGCTCAAGGATACTAAGACGAATGATCAGTTCTACGAGAGCATGAAGCGATAACTTCAGTGGAATCTGCTGAAATTAAAAACCCCGCCTAGTGCGGGGTTTTTTGTGGGTGAGGGTGCCGGTATCACAGTCCGCGATTGCCGGGGGTTAGTAAATCTCGACAAATTCCTAATAACGATTTATTTCCGTGATAAATTATTGTTATGAAGAACAACTCCACACAATTGTAGTTATGTTTACTAACAGCGTGACTAAATGACATTGTACGAGTATGCGTTTCGAGTATGGTTCGATACTGAGGTGCCGTTGGCCTCGGATTGGGTAAGTCTGCAATTACAAGGCAATTTAGAATTGGAATTGGAGTTCTTAGAAGTATTTGATGCGATATCGGAAGGTGAGGCGCAATCTATTCTCGTGTCTATAGCCAAAAGACATGAAGACTTCGCTCCATATTCAGTGAGTAGTATTGAAGTTGCTTCGCAGATAGTTTTGGAACATTGCAAGGCACTAATCATGGATGAGATTACTCCTTTCGAGTTTTGTCATTTTATTGGAAGAATGGATGCCTACCAATTAGAGTTCAATGATCCTAGACGACGAGAGGGCGAATTTGTCGGAGTCGAAATGGGGGATCTATATGAGTGTTGTGATTGGTGCGATAAAACTTGGACAAAGAAGAATGCAACCCATCTTTATGATGAAGCAAGTCGTATGTTTACAAAGGACTTCCTTGTTAGTGATTAGGCCGAAACATAACAAATCGATGCAACCGACGGCTATTCGCCGTCGCTTTCTCATGCAAAGATCAGCCGCGGCTGATCTTAGTAGTTATACGTCTCTATGAAAGCTCGAGCGCGTAAGAATACTGAGATGACCTTCATATCTCCCGGGAAAGAGTACGAAGTCATAGGCATTGAGGCAGATGATTTTAGAATCATTAATAATATGAATGAACCATGCTTGTACGACCCAGCTCTATTTGAACTCATTGATGAAGCTGAACCAAATTTCTGGGTGTCTGAAATTGGCGAAGATGGAGAAAGATATGCCTACCCGACATCATGGATTCAGCCAGGGTTCTTCGAAGATTTTCACGACGGCGATGAGAAGGTGATTAATCGATTTTGGAAAGAATGCAGGACGTTTTATGAAATTTAGGCCGACGTATAACAAACCACTGCAACGGACCCTCGGCACGCCCGCGCATTTTGCTACCGCAAAATACACGAGCGCGCTAATGGCCGCTGAGTTTAATAGTTATATGTCTTCGATCGGATGAGTGCCATCGCGCGACTGGTCGGATTTCTGTGCCTTGGAATGTCCTTCTCTTGCAGTAGTAAAGACGTTGATACTGATGAACCAGCCGGTCCAATAAATGTCGATCACATATTGGAAGAAGTCATTGCCGGAGGCGGGAGAGTCGAATTAAGAGATAGAAGTGATTCGGTCTGTAAATACCTGGACGCAGTAGAGGCCTACTATTCAGTTCCGTTAGGGAAAAGACTGGCAGCAAGAGTGGAATCGGAAGATTTTCGATTTTTGTTCTTAATGGGTGGTTACATGCCAAGAATCCATGGCATAGATGATCACCAGGAGCGCAGTTGTGTCGTCGACAAATATGGTTTTGAAGAGGTGAATGCGCCAACGGACGCAATCTCATGTCAAGGAGAGATGGCTGTCTATGGAAAAATTGCGACTTACACGGAAGACTACAATAATATGCTCAGGAAATATTTGAAGAGTAATACCAAGTATGAGTGTGACACATAACAAATCACTGCAACGGACCCTCTGTACGCCCGCACGTTCTGCTATCGCAAATCGCACGACCGCGCTAATGGCCGCTGAGTTTAATAGTTACATGGCGCTTCCACGAATTTTGCTATTCGTTCTTATAATCTCCATTTGTCATTCGGTGAAAGCCCAGGATCCAGCAGACTTTGATATACGGGATGTGGATCCATCAGAGTCGCTTGCTTACGGTATTTACGTCAATTCTGAGGAGCAAGAACCGAAAAGCGCAGGGAAATGGTGCATCAATTTCTCGTTTCCAGAGACCAGTCCATTGGTGAAGGATCTTGTGCACATAAATACGTTTGGCAGGTTAGTTTCTAACGACGGCAATGATACAGAGTTACGATTTCATCTGCCTACCACGGTCAGCTTTGAAAAGGAGGGCTACTTTCGGTCAATGTTGTGCGGCTCCAAGAGGTACTTGGAAGTCTCCGAAGTAAGTATCGTGTACGACTTAGAGAGTGAGAGAGGTATGATGGCTCAACATAGCAGTCTTATTAGCGGGGAGCGCATGGTACTGGTTTTTTCAAATTTACGCTCTTTGTTCAACTAACGATGCCATTTAAGAAATCGTTGCAACAGAATCTCGCCGTGCCCGCTCGTTCTACTACCGAAAAATGCACGACCCCGCTGGCGGACGTCGACTTTAATAGTTAGGCGTACTGGAGACGTTTATCATGCCTCGTGGTCATGAGAAACAGAGAAGAATGGAGCTCCGACGTCAGGCTGGGTTGCGTCAATGGGGCGCGAACGGCGTTGCGAGATCAGTTGGTGGGATCTCAAGAATTGCGTACGCGTGCTTTGACTGTAGGGTTTCGCAAAAACGCGAACGCTCGGCTTCGAATGTAGAGGTATGCCCACGATGTGGCGGGAAGTTGTATAAGATGGGTTGGTCGCTCACTGCCCCCAAAAAAGAAGACGCTAAACAGTGGCAGAAAATTCAGCTATTATTTGCATCAGGATTCAGATTTTTCGGTAGCGGTCTTCCTGAGGGCGAGGTTCCATTACCCAAGACTTTGTCTGAAGCGCGTAAATTTGTGGAGGAACAGAAGTCACACTATCTCAGAGTTGAGAAACAGATTCCGGAACTCCTTCCATGAGCACACCTACCAAATCGCTGCAACAGGCCGTCGGCACGCCCGCGCATTTGCTGTCGAAAGATACACGAGTGCACTAACGGCCGCTGAGTTTAATCGTTAGGCCGCCGCTGAGATAGTTACCTCAAATGCAAGTAGAAGTATTACCTGGGGCTCCACTGTTCGGTTGGGATTACGATTCTGTTCGGAACTACGTAAACACATGCGGTCTGAAAGTGGGTGATAGCATGGTGATCTACAGTACTGAAAACGGTGTCAGTAATTATCGTTTAGCCAGAATTGTCAGAATGGATCAAACGAAGGAATTTAGAATTGTCTTGGATCGCAATGGGCCGATTGGCGGTAGGGCATTTTATCAAACTGGCAAAAACTGCCGTGCGCCAAATTCAGGAACCCGGATGTTGCCTCCGAACAGCGAGTTAGCAGAGCATCTAACTTTTGGCAACCACGTGAGTATGGTGACTCAGTTTGAGGGTGCGTAGTCTAACAGGCGGATGCAGCCGACTTGGAAGGAGGCATTGTATGGGAACTTATCTACTTCAGTTGGCGGCTGATTCTTATAATTATTTGACCGCCGCAGGCCGCTGGTTTTTCGTCGCATTGAGCTTACTTGCTGTTGGCTCTCAGGCTCAGGTATTAGGGCCAATAGTCGAACCGTCGGAAGCGCTTGTGTACGGGGTTTCGGTTGAAGCGATTGAGGAAAAACCGGACGAGAAGTGGTGCGTAGTCCTACAGTATCCGAAAGCAAATATGATTCTGAATGGGCTACTACATAGAGATACGGAATTATCGATAATAGCCAAAGACAAAAAACGAGTAGAGCTGTCTGCTAGTCTGACGAGTGAGGAGGTTTCGGGCGAAGACGGTGTCTTAAGAGCCAAATTTTGCGGAATCAGAGAAACTATAGAGCGTACGAAAGTGGAAATTTTGTTTGCAAATGACGAGTTTATTGAGGACCTGGACTCTCCTTCAAGCTTGATTGGAGGTGACTATACGTGGCTTACGATCAGAAAATTTGGGTCTGTGCTACCTTGAATGAGTCACCTAACAGATCACTGCAGCCGATCCTCGGTGTGCCCGCACGTTTTACCACCACAAAACACACGAGCGCGCTAATGACCGCTGCGTTCAATACTTAGGTATCTAGATTGGATGACGTTAAGCTATTTCGGTCGCTAATCGTCATGTCGATGGTGACGTATACCGTGTGGTATGTCCTTCCTTATATCGAGGTTCGATTTCAATCGGCAGACACCGTAGATTTGCTGAGTTTTTCAGGCTACAACGCGAAAGTGCGGGTTGAAAGTTGGGTGTTTAATGTGTCCCATTTGGTGTTTCTCGCCGCATCGGTACTCATGTACTTCTTCATAGCAATTGGTCGCTCTGTATTTCTCTGGTTCTATTTGTTCTGGTTGGTGCTCAGAGTATTTATGGGCGTAGACATTCAAACCGGTTTGTCAGGTACTCTAGGTAGTATCATTGGCCTATTGGATGGCGCCATAATTTACATGGCTTATTTTTCCAGTGTGGAAAGATACTTTGGCACAGACAATGTCTAGCAAGCGGATCAAGCCGACCGAGGAGAGAGGATCGAATGGAAATTAATGGACGTCAGCCAGTGGCTGATCTTAGTCGTTATGTCGTGAAGAGACGGCATCGTGGCGAATAATCCAGTGGTTCATTTTGAGATCGGCTGCACCAATGTGGCTGAGACCCGGGAATTCTTACGTGGCCTCTTCGACTGGGAAATTGAGGCCTCTGATTCGAGCCCAGCCATCGACTCGCACTCCCCGGGTGGTCTGTCGGGCCACCTTGCGGCACTTGGTCAGGAATGGGGTCAATATGTGACCGTTTATGTCCAAGTTGAGAATTTGGAGGAATCCGTCCAGCGTACCGTTGATCTTGGCGGGAAAGTCCTTGTAAGGCCGGTTGATGTGCCTGGCAAAGGCCGCTTTGCGTGGATCACGCCTCCTGAGGGTCAGATCATTGGGCTTTGGGAGAATCCATGAGTGCGGCATAACCGGGCGTTGCAGCGTCAAATATCTCATCTGAGCCTCCCGGTCACCGCCAGAAGCTCGTCGGCGTCAATCGCGGCCAAACTGAGACGTTAGTCATACCGATTCATGAAAAAAGAAAGCCTTACAGAAGAAGAGAAAAAGTATCTCAACAATCTCCAGGCTATCCCAAAATCTGTCAGATCGAGACTGCTACTTTGGGCCATTGAGGTGGTTCCGGGAAGTTGTATGTTTGGGTATGGCTTATATGCTGACAGCAACGGTTTCCTGATAATGGGCTTCTTGTCCATACTGTATTTTGCACTGTGGAGAATGTACTCACAGTTTCGTGGGTTAAGAATGATTCATAGTATTTACAACAAAAGACTGAAAGCAGGCTCAGATCCGGATGCCTAACCAATCACCGCAACCGACGCTCTGTACATCCGCGCATTTCGCGACCGCACCATTCACGCGTGCGCTCATGGCCGCCGAGCCTAATACTGGTGAAATTGCCCTATGACAACGTGGAATCTAACCGAATCCTATTCGTTTGACGGTCGTGATGTCAGGTTTGGCGTTATGGGAAGTGGGCCGCCTGTCATCGTCGTGCACGGGACTCCTTGGTCCTCATTTAATATGAGGCACATTATCGAAGGCCTATCAGATGGTTTTACGACCTACTATTTTGATCTTATCGGCTACGGTCAATCCGATAAATCGATGGGGGATGTGTCCCTTAGCGTGCAAAACGCGGTTCTTCATCAACTGATCAAGTTTTGGAATCTGGAAAGACCTGCCATCATCGGGCACGACTTCGGCGGTGCCACGGTGTTGCGCACGCATTTGCTTAACCAGCAAGATTTTCAAAAGATAGTGTTAATCGATCCGGTCTCAGTATCGCCGTGGGGGTCGCCCTTCTTCCAGCATGTAAAAGCACATGAAGCGGCCTTCGCCGGAGTCCCCGATTATATCCATGACGCAATTGTCCGTGCCTACATTAATACAGCCGCCTTTGCGCCAATTGACGGTAAGACAATGGAAAGAACTATTCAGCCCTGGACAGGAGAAGAGGGTAAAGCCTCGTTTTACAGGCAAATCGCTCAGGCAAAAGAGGACTATACTGACGACGTACAGCCACGCTATTCCCAAATTAGAACCCCGCTAATGATACTCTGGGGTGCCGAAGACTCCTGGATTCCCATTGAGCGCGGCCGGCTACTGCATTCACTGATCCCTGGATCTTTGTTCTACGAGATTCCAGATGCCGGGCACCTTGTGATCGAAGAGCAGCCCAAACGGCTACTGAAAAAAATACGACCGTTTCTAGAAAATGAATCAATCACATAACCTGCGCAGGCCGACGAACCAGGCCAGTCGCTATGCGCCTGTTCAGACGGCCGATGCTAGTCGTTTTATGGTGTTCACACTGTGAATCTACTGTTTGTGTGCAGCGAGAACCGACTCAGGAGTCCGACCGCTGAGGATGTGTTCCAGTCGTATCCAAATGTCGAGGCGATCGGTGCCGGAACAAATTCAGATGCGCCAACTACCGTAACGGGCGATCTCATTGAGTGGGCCGACGCCATTCTTGTGATGGAACGAAGTCATAGAAACAAGGTGGCTAAAAAATTCAGGCCGCTGTTGAAGGGAAAGAAGTTGGCTGTGTTGGATATTCCAGACGACTTTGAACGAGGCGATCCAGTGCTCATTAGACTGTTAAAAACAAGAGTGCCCAGATATGTCAATATCTAGGTCAAACGGCTGATTGGTGCAACGAATCTTGGCCTGTCCGCATAGTCTCCTCCGTACGTTACGCCACCGCGCCAAACTGGGCTGACCGAAATCGTTATGCGCAATGTTGAAATCGTTCTAGCGCTCATTGGCTTTAGCGTGATTGTCGCTTGCGGCAAACCGGAATTCGCTGAGTGCGCTTCCAGTGGAGTCTCAAACCTCGGTACGGAACCGCAAGTCAGTCATGACATTCAATACGACCTGGATAAGGTCTTACCTCAAGCAAAAAGTGGCGATCCGGCCGCACAAGCCTTAGCGGCGGCGCTTTATTGGCATACTGATCCCAAGGAGGCTGTTGATTGGGCAGATCGGGCGATGAAGAGTGGCTGTATCGATGGCATAGTTATGCTTGCGATTGCCTTCCGCGAAGGGCGAGGCGTCGACAAGGATCTGGAACGTGCGTTTCAACTTTACTTGTTAGCCGCGCAGTCAGGAAGCCGTGCGGCCGCCGGTATTGTGAGTGATATGTATCACAAAGGGGAGGGGATAGAGGCCGATATCGATGAGGCGCTCTATTGGCACGGGCAATCTCGCGGGAATTGATGAGTTCGCCCATAACAGAGCAAGAACGGGTAGTTTGGCTGAAGCGAATGCTCGCAATGCCGGCGAATTATTTATACCGTAACCTGTCAACCAACCGTCAACTCAGAGATAACCGTTTTGAATACCCAGCGATCAATACACGAACGCGAGATTGTTTCGATCAAACGCGAAAGTGTGGACGATAAGAAAATTCAGGGATTCGTTATCAACGAATCGCCCTCCCTATTGCTCCTTCACTATATTTGCGACTTTCGCAGTGACGGGCTCATGGTGCTGAGGAGGTGTGACATATCGAGCATTGAGACTCTCGAGGTCGACCGATTTCAAACCGAGCTACTCAAGGAGGAGGGCGTTTTCGAGTCGATTGATTTTGGTTCGAGCTACAAAGTGGATTCGTGGGAGGAATTTTTCCTCTCCGCAAATGGTCAAAACGAACTATTCATTGTCGAGCAAGAGCTTATCGATGAGCCCGATCTGGCGATCGGCAAGATACTGCGTATCGGCAAGAATCAGATTGACTTGCACTATTTTACAGGGATCGGCCGTTGGTTAGATGAGCTTGATCGAATTGACTACGCCAACATCACGTCCTGCCAGCTCGACACCAACTATATCAATGTCTACAAGCGCTATTTTGAACGTATTGATGCATAACAACTTGCGACCATCTGCCGGGGGCGCGTTTGTGCTTCTTACCGTTGAGTGCAAGCGTGATTTGCATTGCTCGGTGTTCTTTTCATGAGATGGTCGAAACTAAAGAACCGTGTAGAGAAGAAATTCTCGCCATCCCTTGGGAGGCTTGTTGCCATACACAGCACCACCTATGGGGATTGTACATGTGGACACGCTTGGCTTACTGTCGAAAAACAAATCGTAGCCAATTTTTGCACGAGAGCATTCTACAATCGTGCTGCTGGCAACGTGAGAAAAGAAGGCAGGCCATGGGTGACCGATTCAGCGGTTCCTTCGCATGTCTCAGATGCGCAGAACAGTCGGTACGGTGAGGTCGAGTACGGAGAGCTCTCACGACGCGATGCGTATCAGTCCTGCTGGGAATACGTGCATGATTTGAGCGCGGAGCAAGCACTGCGATCTGATGATCCGCTCATACAGGCCTTGGCAACGCTGGATGCTCGTATTGGTAAAAGGCGACTCAAGGCCATACAGTTCGATACGCTGCATCCCTTGGCCGCTCGATTACTTAAGGTCAGAATGCGAGCAGAAGGTATCCACTATGACGAATAACACGCCGCAGCGATGGTCCCTAGGCGTGTCGGACGTAAGGAATCGTTGGGCCGCGAATTAGGATAAGGACGGTAAACGAATGTCAGTAATCAACGCACACCGACTATTCACAGGCCTGCGAATACTCCTTGCGGGCATCATCGCCGCTCACGGCTGGGCTCGCCTCTCGGCTGGTGCCGTTGCACCGTTTGGCGCTTGGCTCGACTCACAGCACATCCCCTTTGGACTAATGATTGCGTATGCGGTTACGTTTATTGAGATTGTCGGCACGCCGTTGTTGGCGTTGGGGCGATTTGTGTCCGTGCTGTGTCTCGCCTATTGCTTGATTTATGCCGCGGGTATTGCCCTGGTCCATGCGCCAGAGGGTTGGTTCGTTGTGGGATTAGGGCGTAACGGCATGGAGTACAGCGTGCTTCTGATTGCCAATTTATTGGGTGTCGCTTATTGGCATTGGACGCTCGACGCTTCAGTCGACTAGGCGGTAGCCGCGTCTTGGGCATTGGCAGTGGCTGGCCAGTACACGAGTCCGCGATCGATTTGCTGATGAGCCAACGCGAGTGACGGGTTGCAGAGGGTACTTTGATGGGCCGCTGGATTCTCACCTTCCGTGTGCCCATTCAGATTCTTGGTTATTGGTTTTATTCTCGATAATCTGAATTCATAGTTCAGCGAGATGGATAGGCTTCACCAAGCATCTCTACATCATTACTCTTAATACTCCTGTACACTTAAGCATCGGAACTGAGTGGTAAAGCGATAGGTGACGAAATAGTCTTTATGTAGCGTTCGATTTTGGCAAACTTTTGGGAGAGGCTTGATGTCAATTTCTAGAAGTGTGCAGCTCGTATCCAAAACCAGATCAGTGTCATTGCATACAAGGGATAGTGAGTATAAAAGAAGTAATTGCTGTGCAATGCGTTTTTGACCCCATTTCACCAAAGTGAATTGTGGGGGACTATTTGCTCGGTAGGAACCGTGATGGTTAGAAAGCAGCTCTTATGGATTCTCTGCGGCGTAATTGGCCTATGGCTGATTAATCTTCTGTGCATGCTGATGATTTACGGTAAGCCGAGTAGCCCAGGCACAGTGGGAGACATGTTTGGTGCGGTAAATGCGCTTTTCTCTGGACTGGCGTTCGCTTTTGTTATTTACGCGATAGTCCTTCAACAGGAAGATCTAAAGCTTCAAAGAAGAGAGTTAGAATTAACCAGGAAAGAATTACAACTGACTCGAAACGAACACGTTCGATCCGCCAATGCACAGGCCAACTCTCTAATTTTCGGAGCACTCGCTTCCCTTTCAACTAGATGGAATTCGCTTCCAATGTTTCGCGCGAGACACGCCGTATCATCACGTTACCTGCGCGCCGGGGAGCTTGAGGAAGGCGTTTGGGAAATTATAGCCGAGTTTTTCGAACATCTAGGTACCTGTTTGCGTGCAGAAGCGATTTCTAGCGGCATAGTATGGGATACCTACAGTTGGTATATCGAGAACTATTGGTTGATCGTTAAAGATACGGTGGTTGATCTCCGTGAGGAAGATGGAGATCCTGCTTATTATGAACGCTTCGAACAGCTCTTTAATCAAATGACTGATATCACTAAGAGTCAGCTCGGTCAGCAGTATAATAGAGATAACGACGCGTTACGTACTTTCTGCACAGCTGAGATTCCTCTGGCAGAAGCAGGTATTGGCACCTTTTCTTCCACCGTTGCTCCCGCAATTATTACGTCTACTGAGAACAGTACCTAACTCATAAAGACAGGATGCAGTTTTATTATGACGCTTGTAATCTAGATAGGTGAGCTAAACGCCTGTCTTTCTTCGGTTAACGGGTGCTATTTCGATCAAAGTGTTGCAATCAGGTTGGTGTTGGCAATGAGTTTCAATATTGAGCTTATTGGTTTTTAGGAAACTTGGTTTGGTGTAGTGTCAACTTCGCGAAGTGCGAGATTTCGGGCTGGTATTGAGGTAACGCGGCTGGAGAAATTATGAGTGATAATGAAGGAAAAATAAAAGTTGTAGCAGAGATTCTTAAGGAAGGTACGGCCTATGACGACGCGGTGAAAGGATTCTTGCATAAGGCAATCGGTGGCCCACTAGAGCAAATGGGTATGATGATGTCGGAGTTTATCGCTTATCGCAGAGCACGTAATCTCGCAAAATTTCATGACAAATTATTAGACGCTATTGATAAATCGAATATTAATGAAGAGCATATTAAGTCGTTATCGCCCGGTCTTGTAATGAAAATCGTAGGTAACTCATCAATGGAGGAGGCTGAGGAGGTGCTTTCTTATGCTGCGAATCTGCTCGTTAATTCGTCGAATCCGAAGTTCGGTTTCACTTTGCAACCTGCTTTCGTGAAACACCTTTCCGAGATTGATGCGTTTTCAACTCGTCTCGTAAGCTATTTGTATTATCGAGATATAGAGGGGATCGTTGAGGAGAGTAGCTTTCTAAGTAATAGCGATGCGGATGAATTTGATAGTTCCATTCATAATCTGATTAGAATGCGGATTGTGTTAGTAGAAGAGGAAACTTCAACAGAAGAAATTATTCAGGCAGCAGAGATCGGCGATCAAGAAAAATTAGCAAAGATTATTCACAAGTCATTTCAAGATAGGTCTATTAATCGCGTATTTAGTATTGAAGAACTTCGCCGAATTCGATTGAGCGGATTTGGTCTGAGGTTTGCCTCTGCATGTGTAAAAGCCTGGTCAAAAGAATAGACTTCTGAGCACTTCGGTCTTGTAGATTCTGGCAGCTTAGTCAATATAGAAATTGTGTTTTGATCACTTTTCTTGATCGGTATCAATATTCGTAATGAGATATTTAAAGAAAAGTTATTTCTACTCGCCCGGAATTCAGGCCGTCTATTCTTCCGCTGCATCACACCTAAAATCGACGGGCCAAACTCTCTGAGACCTGAGCGCCGAGCGATTTTATTCGCTCAGTCTGCGCGCGCTCGACCAGCTCCACATAAGCGCTGAATCGGCGACGGTTGTCGGTGAAGTCATTTAAGAACTGCTGGCTCGCTCTCATCGCTTCAAAGTCGCATTGGGCATCGCCCCAAGAGGCGAGACCGTGGCGGATAAGCTCCGGATGTTTGCGTGCGAGCGGTAGGCGATCAATCTGAATGTCTTTTCGCAGCGTTAACATCCCATGATGTGCCTGATCAAACGATAAAATTGCGGTACGCAGATTCTCGTCGCGTATGAGAACAATGCGCCCTGTCGCAATCAGCTCTTTGATCGTGGGCGGGTAGTGAATGGTGCCGGCCATTATGTGCGAGCGGCCAACGGCGCCGCAATTTTCCCCATTCAGCGCACCCAGTTGTTCTCCTGTGATGAAATAGTCGCGGACTTCGTTCACCTGCGATTCGCGTTCACTGACGACCTGAAGGAAGTCGTCGGCGATCGGCACCAAATCGGCCAGTTCTTGCTGCAAACGCTGCAAATAAACGCCTTCGGTCTCGCGATCATTCCGTTGATCGTTCCAGTTGGACACCTGGATACCGATAAAGACGCCAACGACCAGGATGACAAATTCGATGGCGACCGCAGACCAGTCCTGGTTCTTTATCTGCGTGGAGAGTCGGCGAAGGATCATGATCCCACGCCCACGGCATTGCGCATCTGACGATTAGGCTCGCTAGGTTCGAATCGATGGTTTGTGGTGACGATAGTCAGGGAGGCAATAAGAATATGAACTGGTTCCATGGCCTGGCCGCTCCTTGGGCTACGTTCAAACAGGGATGAATACAGTCGGGCAACTGTCGCAGCCCGCACTATTCTACGTCAATTTATACGGTCTAGCGGAATCGGCGACCAGGAGCCGGTATTAGCGCGCGTATAGCGTCTAACGACTGCCCAATGTCGTCTTACGCTGCAGGTCAAACCGCTTAATCCAATTGCCAAAGACCGTGTCAGCCAGTTGCTGCATAGCCGGTAAATAGCGCGGCACGTCTTCCCGAATGCGCGAGGGGTGGATGTAGTCGGTCACGGTGGCAAGCTCGGCCACATTCACAGGTACGGTGAGCCAGCGTTCGATCAGCTTTTGATCCACTTCAAGATGAAACTGAAAGCCATAGGCGCACGCGCCGTGCGCAAAGGCCTGTACCGGGCAGTCGTCGGACGACGCGAGCCAGCGCGCACCTTCCGGTAGCGTCAACTGATCGCCATGCCAGTGAAAGAGCATTGGTGAGTCGTTTAGGTCTTTAAGAATGGGATCCTCGCGGCCCTCGTCACAAAGCGAAACGGGATACCAGCCGATCTCTTTGCGTGCGCCGGGTTTCACACGCGCGCCCAGCGCTTTGGCGAGCAGCTGCGCGCCAAGACAGATGCCTAGCACCTGCATGTTGCGGTCAAGCGCATCGCGAATAAGCGTGACTTCGGTGGCCAGATTCGGGTAGTCGTCGATTTGATCGACGTTCATCGGGCCACCCAACACGATGAGTCCGGCGTATCCATCGAGCGACGGGACTTGGTGAGGGTCGCGCGCAAAATTGACATAGCGAATGCGAAACCCGGCGTTTTTTAACATTGGATCCAATGTACCGAGCGGTTCAAACGGTACGTGCTGAAAGACAAGTATTTTGCGTTTTTTCATGGTTTGAACCGGCCAAGCTTGCGGAGTGTATCGGCGTAAAACGGTCAAGATTCCAAGCGGGACATCACGGTAGCTGAATGGTCACCATCAAGCCACCGACGCTGCGGTTGGCCAGACTCATTCGACCGCCATGGGCCTCAACGATTTCGCGGCATAGCGGCAGACCCAAGCCGCTGCCGGTTTTCTTAGTGGAGTAAAACGGAAGTAGGGCGCTGGCGAGCACCGCCGGCGACATTCCAGCGCCGCGATCACTCACCACGATGCGCCAACCGGGGTTGAGCGCATAAATATCGAGGGTCACATCATCGGGCTCTGAGCCGCTTTCGTGGGCGTTCTTGAGCAGGTTGATGAGCACCTGCTCCATCTGCCCAGGATCCATGCGCACCTCGCCGGCAGGCACTTCGTTATACATGGAAAAGGTTATTGTCTGTTTGAGATTATCGAGAAAGCCTGACCACTCGATCGCTTCGATGCGCGGCGCCGGGAGTCGTGCGAAGCGCGCATACCCTTCAATAAACGTTTTCAAATGCAGCGCCCGTTCTTCGATGGTAGAGAAAATGGTGTCGAGGCGTTTTCGATCGTCATCGGTGTTCGCGCCGCGTTGATGGATGGTCGCGCCTGAGTGGGCCATCGACGAAATGGGGGCGAGCGAGTTGTTTAGCTCGTGACTGATGACGCGAATCACCTTTTTCCAGGTGGCCACTTCCTGTCGATTCAACTCCTGCGTGAGGTGTTTGAAAAGATAGAGCCGATGGTTGCGCACATTGAGCGTGAAATTACTGCGCGATAAATGAAACGTCTGCGGCTCTTCGCCTTCGACGGTAAACAGACCATCGTTATTGCGCGCCACCGCCTCACCAAAGGCCGGGTCGGCGTTGGCCAACACACGCTCGAATGATTCGCCGTTGAGGGGTTTGCCGTCCCACAGCAGGCGGCGCGCTGCGGCGTTGCTGTATACGATTTTTTTCCCCGCATCGACCAGTACGAGTGCGAGCGTGGTGGTTTGAATGACCGTATCGAGCAGAAGCTCGCGCTGATACAGGCTTTGGCGTTCTTGACGCAGCACGGTGCCGAGCTCATTGTGTGCGTCAACCAGTTGCCCCAGCTCGTCGGTGCGTAAATTGGCCACCGACACACTGAAGTCGCTGTCTTTCATGCTCGCGACATTATCGCTAAGGGCTGTGAGTAATTCGGTCGCAGGACGGATAATGCGGCGCGAGAGAAAAAGCCACACCACAACGGCGGTCAGCAACGACACGCTCAGCGCCAGTCGCGCCTGATTTTGCCCTAGGCTAAATAAGAACGCGCCAAGACCGCCTGCGATCAATAGAGCAAGCAACCCGGTGAGGACCAATTTTCCTTCAAATGATGAGCGCATGAGCGACAACGAGCCTTGGATTTGAGGCTAGCTTAAACCATTTGGCTGCGATTGGTTATTTGGGAATGCCAAACTTTTCCATGCGTCGATAAAGCGCCTGACGGCTGAGCCCGAGTTCACGCGCTGCGCGGGCAATCACTCCGCCATGCCGGCCGAGTGCCTGCTGGATGGTTTCCTCATCGAGATCGGCACTTGCTGTCGGAGTGGTGTCGAGTTTTAAGGCAAGATCTTCCACATCAATAACCGAGTCGGTGCTAAGGAGCGCCGCGCGTTTCACGCAGTTTTGCAGTTCGCGCACATTGCCCGGCCAATTATGCTGCCGTAGGGCCTGCTCGGCGGCCGAACTAAAGCGGTGTTGATCACCCAGAAAATGGTGGGCCAGCGGCAGAATGTCGGCCTGACGTTCCACGAGCGGGGGCACACTAAGTTCGATCAGATTGAGGCGATACAACAAGTCTTCACGAAACTCGCCCCGTGCCACGGCTTCGGTCAAATCGCTATTGGTGGCGCTGATAGTGCGCACAGTCACCCGCCGTGTTCGGTTGCTGCCGAGGCGTTCAAACTCGCCGCTTTGCAACACCCGCAAAAGCTTGGCTTGCCCTTCCAACGGAAGATTGCCGATCTCATCCAAAAAGAGCGTACCGCCGTCGGCCGCTTCAAAGCGTCCGGTACGTTCCTTGCCGGCGCCGGTGTAGGCACCGGCCTCCGCGCCAAACAGCTCGCTTTCGATAAGATCCGGCGGCAAGGCGCCGGCGTTGACGGTGATGAAGGGGCCGTCGGCAACCGTTGAGTTGGCCTGCACAATATGCGCGAGTTTCTCTTTGCCGGCGCCATTCGCGCCGGTGATGAGCACTGGCACATCGGACCGGGCGATGCGTGTCGCCACCGACACCACCTCGTGCATCGCTCGGCTGGCGTACACCAATCCACACAGGTCGTAGTTTTGCGCTAGCTTGTTGTGTTGATCGCGACGTTCTCGGTCGTTCTCGCGCGTAAGCTGTGTCGCCTCGCGCAGTTCGAGCAGATTACGCACCGTGGTCATGAGTTTGGCGTCGTCCCACGGTTTGGCCAGATAATCCGACGCGCCATCGCGCACCAGTTCGACGGCGGTTTCAAGGTGCGTCCAGGCCGTCAGCAACACGATGGGTAAGTCGGCGTCGAGTTTGCGCAGCTGATAGTACAGCTGCACGCCCTCTTCGCCAGACGTCGTGTCGCCCGTGAAGTTCATGTCTTGGATCACCAGGTCGATATCCCCCCTGGCGACGCGTTGTAGCCCACTTTCAGGATCATTGGCGGTGACGGCCTCGACGCCGTTTACATCGAGCAGCATGCTGAGTGCGCTGCACACGCCGTCGTTATCGTCGATGATCAGAACTTTGCTCATATTGGCGTCGGAAACTCCGTTTAGTGGATGCCGTTATACCGTGCGGGTAGCAACGGCCGGTGAGATATTCGACGCGCGTCGCGCAGGCCCGGCGGCGGCAAGTAAGCCAAGCAGCCACAAGGCGGCGATGCCCGCCGGCACGTACCAATAGTTGAGCCGTTCCAGGCCAAATGCGTCGCTTAACCAGATGTTGAGCGCGACGGCCAGGATGCTACCGATGGCAACGCCGATCGACGTTAATAACCAATTCTCAGTCATGAAGTACGAGATGATATCGCGTTTGCGTGCTCCGATGGCGCGTCGCGTACCGATTTGCTTCGTGCGTTGGTTGACGGTGAAGCTCGCCAAACCAACGATGCCGAGACCGGCGACAATAAACAACAGTACGACAACAATCATGAGAATCACGGCCACCGCATTATCACGAGAATAGGCGTGCTCCGCCATGTTTTGCATCGTGCGCGTCGCGTTCACAACACGCTGCACGTCGCGGTTCTCAAGCGCTTCTTCGATCACCGGGACCATTTCGTCGGCCTTTCCAGGTTCAACGCGAATGGCGTAGCGTGTCCATGAGCGTTCCGGCACCTCGGGCAGTAGCACCACTTGCATCACGTTGGGCCAGTTAACCCACGATCCCATCATGCGATCGATTACGCCAATGATCTGCGCGCCCTGTCCAAGGTTGTTGTAAATCATACGGCCCACCACATCCGGCGTCTCGTAGAGCGCTTCGGCCATGTCTTTTGAAATAACCGCAACGGATGGCATGAAGCCGCCGTTTTGTTCCTCGGTCGAGCGCCAATTAACTTCCTCGGGCGAGAACATTCTCCCCGCGTATAACGTGACGCCTAACGTTTCCATCACGCCTTCGGAAACCCGATAATAGTTGGCCACTTCCGAGTTGGGTTCTTCCCCGTCTGAGTCTCGAAAGCCATTCGCCGATCCACTGCCGCTCAGCGGCACCGATTCCATGGCGGCGGAGGCCACCACGCCGGGCAGTGCATTGAGCATGGCAAGATCCTCGCGCACCGTGGCCAGATGGTCGTACTCGTTGCCGAAACCCTGAACGCGGGTTGAGACAATGTTGTTAACGTCCATGCCGGTGGCGCGGCCGATGTGTTCGAGACGCTGTTGGATAATGAACACAGCGTTGACCACGATGGCGAGGGTGAGAGCGATTTGGCCGACCACCAAGATGGCACCGGTGCGGTTGCGAAGCAGTGCGCTGAAGATAGGTCGTATGGTCATGACAGTTCCTTTAAATCGAAGGCTAATTGATTGACGAAGCTACTGAGTTTTTAGCTGTGACGAGGGCTGTACGCGGCAGACTTTCCACGTGGGATACAGTCCGGCCAGCAGTGTCGCGCCCAGTGACAGCCCAATCGCAATGCCGCCAAGACTCCAGCTGAACCGCGCCACCTGCTCAACATCGCTAATCAGTTTAGTGAGGCCAGCAAGGCCGATAACGGCTAGCACAATGCCGATCAGCCCGCCTCCGATGCCGATGAGACCGACTTCCACCAGATGCTGAGAAAAAATGTCGCGCTTGCTCGCACCAACGGCGCGGCGCAGGGCAATCACCGGCGATTTGGCCAGGAACCGCGCTAGCAGTAGCCCGACCGCATTAAACAGACACACGGCAAGAAACAAAAAGGCGATACCGACCATGATGGTGAGGTCACTCGGCACAACTTCATTGGCCTCCATCCACTCCACCACGTTGTCGAGCCGGTTATTCATCGGTCGATCGAAACGGCCGAGTGCTTTTTGCTCAGTGACGTAGCCATTGAGCCAGTCCATGTACGCCGCTTTTTGGGACGCGGAATTCAGTTCTACCCAAAATTGCGTCCACACGCATTCGCTGTCGAGTTGTCCTTGAAAACCAACGATCTCTTCGTTTTTCCAGCAGTTGTTGTTGCCGCCAATGGGCAGTTCAAGCGGGGCGGTCAACGCAAAGGGCAGGTACACGTCTTCTGGCTCGTCAATCGGTCCGTTGTTCACATCGTAGTACTTGATGTTGGGTGCCCAGCTATCGAGCACACCGATCACTTTGAAGTCGTAGGCACCTAGGCGAATGTTCTCGCCTACGCTGTCTTCACCCCCAAACACCTGTTCGTTGGTGCTTTTGCTGAGCACTACCACTTGTTCAAAGCTGTCCTCGGCGGATTCGTCCCATCCGTTGCCATATAAAAACGGCACGTCGAACATCGCGAAAAAGTCTTTGGTCGTTTGACGACTCACCACCATAAAGGGTTTGACGTCATCGCTATCCGTGTTCAGTGTGAAGTACGATTTATGCATCGCGATTTGTCGCGTCGGCACATCCGAGGCAAGTAATGCCTTGGCGTCTTTGTAGGTATGTTGCCAAGGGGGCTCGGTGGGACGGTTATCGCTATACGGACTGTCGGGATCCCAGTTGTCGATACGCACGGCGAACAGTTCGTTGCTCTTATGCGGAATGGGGTCGGCAGACAGCGTGTAGTGCAGACTGAACAGGGTCATGGACACGCCAATGCCCAGTCCCACTGCGAGCATCATCAGCGCGCTCAGGCCGCTGTTTCGGCGGATGCTCATCATGCCAAGTCGCAGGTAGTAGCCAAACATATCGAACTCCTAAGCGGCGTTGTTGGGGGCGTCGTGGGTGACCACTTGTGCAGCAAATTGGGCTTCGGGGTTGGCCACCTGCCCATCCAAGACGTGCACCGTGCGATGTGCACGACGGGCCAACTCCGGGTCATGCGTCACCATGATGATGGTGGTGCCCCGTGAGTTGATGTTCTCGAGAATTTCAATGACCTGTCGAGCCATCAGCGAATCGAGATTGCCGGTGGGCTCATCGGCCAGAATAAAACTGGGATTGCCGGCCATCGCACGTGCGATGGCAACGCGCTGCTGTTGCCCGCCGGAGAGCTGGGAGGGCAAGTGCTTAATGCGCGAGCCCAGGCCGACCAACTCGAGTGCCTCATTGATTCGGTCGCCCCGTTCTTTTGCATTGAACTTACGATAGCGCAGCGGCACATCGACGTTGTCAAAAATATTCAAATCGGGAATGAGGTTGAAGCTTTGAAAAATAAAACCAATCTTCTCGTTTCGGATACGGGCGCGTTGATTATCGTTGAGCGAGGACACATCGCGGTCTTCCAATCGATAGGTGCCGCTAGTTGGTTCTTCCAACAATCCGGCAATGTTTAAGAACGTGGTTTTGCCCGATCCAGATGGGCCGGTGACCGCCACAAATTCGCCGTCGTCAACGTCTAATGAGAAGTCGCGTAAGGCGTGAGTTTCGACCAGTTCGGTACGATAAACGCGGTTGATGTTTGTCATTTTCAACATGACGGATCCTCTTGGTAATTCCATGTGATGGGCATAGGGTTTATTGGGTTAATCGAATTCGTTCGTGATCGACAAAATCTTCGTAGCTCGACACGATAATGCGTTCACCCGGGCGCAGGCCGGAGATAATCTCGACGCTGTCAACACTGGTCGACCCGCTCTCGATTGAGCGTCGTTCAGCGACTCCGTCGTTGACGACAAATACAAAGCGACCGCGGCTGCTATCCAGAAAGGCCCCGCGTCGAACTTTAATCACGTCAGTGCGCTCTTCAAGCATGATTTGCGCAGACACGCGTTGGTTTTGGCGCAGGTCGCTAGGCGTGTGTTGACCAAAGGTGACGCGCGCCGTCACGGTGTTGTTTTCAATTTCGGGCGATACCGATTTGAGCAGGCCTTCATGCTGCCGACCGCTGTAGCGAATGTTCACACGTGAGCCGGCCGTCACCGAGCCGCTGTAGCTCGATGGAATGCGCAGTTCAACTTCGAGCTGACTAAGATCAACGACATTCGCAATCAGTGCGTCGCGGGCAATGGAGGCTTTTTGGGTGACGGCCAGGTTGCCCACGATGCCCGCAACGGGGGCGAGCAGCTCGAGCTCTTCAACCTGACGTTGCGTATCCGCGACCACCAGCGCCTGCCGATCGCGTTCTAGACGCAGCGCATTCAGTTCAAAGTCGAGGCTCTCTTTTTCAAGATCGGCGCCGCGCTGAGCATGACCGAGCGCGATTTCAGAGCGGGCGACATCGTCGACGGCTTTTTCATGATCCTGTCGGCTTATCACCTGCTTTTCCCACGACGCTTCGGCACGACGCAACTCGCGTTTGGCGGCGGTCAGATCAACCTGAGCCAGGTCCACGCGCTGCTGCGTGGCCAACGCGGCGCGATTGTTTTCGATGCGGCGTCGACCCAGCTGCGAATCGAGACGCGCAAGCGTTGACTGTTCTAATTTCAACGCGTTGTTTAGCGCCGGGTTGGCGATACGAGCGATGACCTGATCTTTTTCAACCCGATCACCCGCGCTGACTTCGAGGGTGACCACGCCAGCATTGGGGGCAAACACACCGGGGCTGACTGCCGCGACCACCACGCCTTGGGAGGCGATGTCGCGCGTAAAGTCGCCGCGCGTGACTTCCGCAATGGAGAGTCGCGCGAGCGGTACGGATTTTTCGGTGGCCAGGAACGTGTTGACGAGCGGCACAATGCCGGCAACAAGCGCAATTGCCACAACCGCGATCAGCCATTTACGCGTCGAGCGAGGCGCTTCGATTTGCACATCCTGTGCCCCGGTGTTGCGGATGGGACTCGATTCAGCGGGTTTTCGCAAACGTTCCACAGAAGACATCAGATCGATTCCTTTTTGAAAATCGGTAGCCGAAATCGCACTTTCAGCGAGACAGTAACCTCAAGCGCATCGTCACTGTCGTGTGTCACGACGGACGGTGGCGTATCGACACGAGAAGAGAGTCTGACGCTCGCGGTGGCGATGAGCAGGAGACTTAGGGCGAGAATGAGCAGCAGTGATTTTGTGTTCATGATGTGTATAGAGCATTTTCCGTGCCAGGTTTTGTAATCATCTAACCTGTTGTTTTTATTATTCAACCGCGACATTAAAGGTGACCGATACCGTCCGAAGTGTCCGGTTTGTGCGGACTGCGGACACTTTCTGTTCACACTCAATGCGATTCATGACATTTGTCAATGGTGCGAAGGGCGGTGGTCAAGACACACTGTGTTCAGACTTTCCAGGAGCCCGACCATGACAGATGCACCCGCGCTCGACCTAGCACACGCCGACAAACGGTTTGGCAAGACGCATGCGCTCAGATCGGTATCGCTGCGCATTGACGGCGGTGGCGTGGTGGCGGTGCTGGGCCAAAATGGCGCCGGAAAAACCACTCTCATTCGTGCTGCGCTTGGGTTGCTGGCACTTGATACGGGCTCAGCGACAATATTTGGAATCGAGTCGGTCGAGCGATCGGCGCGCGAATCGGTCGGCGTCATGCTGCAGGATTCCGATTTGCCCGACTTGCTTACACCGCGCGAGTTGATTGAGCTATTTGGTAGCTACTATCCGCGACCCTTTAGTGTGGCTCGCACACTGGAGCTGGCCCGCGTCGAAGACTTTGCTGATAAACGATACAAAACCTTGTCTGGCGGTCAGAAACGACGTGTGCAATTCGCGCTTGCCATTGTGGGCGACCCGGCCCTTGTGTTTTTGGATGAACCAACCACGGGCCTTGACCCTGACGCCCGGCGCACACTTTGGTCGGTGGTTCGTGCGCTTGTCGAACAGGGTAAGACTATTGTGCTGACCACTCATTACCTCGAAGAGGCGGATACCCTCGCCGATCGGATTGTGGTGATGCGCGAAGGACAACTGGTGGCGGATGCGCCAGCGGCGGATATTCGCGCCACGCTGGGTGGCTCGATCATTCGCTGTGCGTCCACGTTATCTCAAGATTCGCTGCGCACGTTATCGAGTGTGTCGAGCGTATCAATGGCGGGTCGAATGGTTGAAATCCAGTCGTCCAATGCGGCGACGACACTGCGTGAGCTGCTCGACCAAGACCCAGCGATTGAGGACTTGAGTGTGTCGCGGCCCAATCTCGAAGATGTGTTTGCAAGGGAGTATTCATCATGACCACACGTGCCTGGATAACCGAATGCAGCGCTGAACTGCTCAAAGCGCTGCGCGCACCCGAATACATGATTCCTACAATGATTTTTCCGGTGGCGTTCTACACGTTCTTTGGTGTGATCATGCCTCAAGGTAACGGTGCCAGCGAATATCTGCTTGCAACGTATGGCGTCTTTGCGGTCATGGGGCCGGCGGTCTTTGGATTCGGGGTGGCGGTCGCTAATGAACGCGATCGCGGTTGGCTCGATCTGAAACGCGCGTCACCGGCGCACGGTGCCAGTTATATCGTGGCCAAAATCGTGGTCACGCTGCTGGTCGCCTCCTTGGCTGTGGCGCTGGTGTATGCGGTCGCTGGGTTTGCGGCAGACGTGGCATTGCCAAGGTCGGTATGGCTTGCGCTTTTTGCTGTCCACGTGTCGTCGGCACTGCCGTTTATTCTGATCGGTTTGACTATCGGATTTACGCTCGGCGCCAATGCGGCCGTCGCCGTCGCCAATCTGGTGTTCATGGGGCTTGCCATACTCGGGGGGCTATGGATTCCGATTTCCCTCTATCCAGATGTCATGCAGGGGTTTGCGCGCGCGTTGCCTTCATATCATCTCGGTGAAATGGCGCTGTCGGTAGCGGGTGCGCCCGGTGATCACACCTTTACGAATCATGCCGTGATCATGCTTGTCATGACATTGGCGCTGGCGGGCTTAACGCTGTTCGCGTGGCACCGCCAACGCAATATCTAATGGCTGTTGTGTGTCGGTCATGCCCATCACCTTGCCACCATCACAACACGTTTGCTTCGGTCTAAGGAGTCGATCATGAATCGAATATTTGGTTTGGCGGTAGTGAGTGTTGTGGCTCTGCTCACGCTGCTGCTTTTTACACTGCCGGTGCCCAGCAACGCTGTTGCGTTGATCGATGCGGGGCTGATTATCGAGAACGCGTATGTGACCGACGAAACGGGCGCGCGCACCACGGAATCGATCGTAATGGAAGGGGGGCACATCGTGCAGATCAGCGAGACGCCGCCGGTATCCGCGACCGCAACACGCATTGATGGCACGGGCCTCACCGCCATTCCGGGTCTTATCGACAGCCATACGCATTCTTATGGATCGGCGTTGACCGACGCGCTCCGTTGGGGGGTGACGGCCAACGTGGATATGTTCTCGGCCCCTACGGTGCTGGGAACGAGTCGTGCGCAGCGCGAGGATGTGAATCAGGTTAGCCAGGCCGATCTGTACAGTGCCGGTATGTTGGCAACCGCGGAGGGCGGTCACGGCACGCAGTTCGGATTGCCCGTCGAGACTCTTGCCACACCCGATGACGCGACTGCGTTTGTGCTCGCACGCAAAAAAGAGGGGTCCGATTTTATTAAGCTGGTGTACATGCCGAATCAGTCGCGCGTGCCGAGCCTCGACCGCGCAACCGCACGGGCGGTGATCGATGCAGCGCATACCGAGGGACTCCTTGCTGTTGCGCACATCTCGATTCAGCAGGCTGCTCAACACATGATTGAAGACGGCATCGATGGACTGGTGCATGTCTTTGCGGACGAGGCGGTAAGCGATGAGCTGGTGCAGCTTGCCCAACGCAATAATGTGTTTGTGGTGCCGACGCTGGCGATCATCGCGTCCGTGGCTGGCATCGACGATCCGGTTGCTGAACACGACGAGGTCAAAAAATGGCTGTCGCCCATGCAAGCGCAGACTCTGGGTGCGCGTTTTCCGTCCGGCATTCCGGGCTTTGACTTTGAGACGGCGTTGGGCAACGTGCGGGCGCTGCACGAAGGTGGGGTAATGATCCTGGCTGGTTCGGACGCGCCCAATCCCGGCACCGCGCACGGCTACAGTCTGCATCGTGAGCTCGAACTCTTGGCGTCAGCCGGTCTTTCCCCAACGGAAGCGCTTCTTGCCGCCACCCGTTATCCCGCCCAGGCATTTGGGCTGAAACAGCGCGGCGAACTGAGCGTGGGGCAACGCGCTGATGTGCTGCTGGTGCGCGGTAACCCCTATCAAAATGTCAGCGCGGCGCGACAAATCAAACACGTGATTAAAAACGGTCACGAAATTTCGCGGCGCGAAAGGCCCAAATCATCTAACCCGCCAATTGAAACTGGGCAGCTCAGTGCTTTTGAGCAGGATTTGAAGGGGCCCGGTTCACTCCAGTGGTCCGCCACAAGCGACAGCATTATGGGTGGCAATTCGACGGCCACCATTGAGCGCGTTAAGCGCGATGGCGAGAACTACGCCTTAGCGGTGAAAGCCGAGGTCCAACCGGGGTTTGCGTATCCGTGGGCCGGCGTGGGGCTCGGCGCTGGGCCCTCGGCCTCGCCGGTTGATCTGACGGCGTTCGCGGTGATCCGTTTCGAGATTCGCGGTACGCCGGGGCGCTATCGACTCATGATGTTCAGCGGCCGGGGAGCCGGTGCACCACCCACTCTGGAGTTTGATGTGACCAAGACGTGGCAAACCGTGACGCTGCCCCTGGAGCGTTTTGCCGGATTCGACGCCAAGGCGTTCTCAATGCTCAGTATTGTGGGGGATACGCGCCCACGAGTCGTGGAGTTTGAGATTGATGAGGTAAGATTTGATCCATGACCTCGCCCTCTGACCTGAATGATGAACATCCGCTGTCAAACGCGGCGGGCCGATTGAGCACGACGCCGGCGTTCAATCTCATCTATTTGGTGTTTTTGCTCTTCCCGTGGATCTGGGTAAAGCCGCGGTTAGTGGATGTTGCGGTCGCAATGGTCGTGCTGGCAATTTTCATTCCACTTCATCTTAAGACGTTTTTCGCGCCGACCCGTAAACGGTTGTTGCCCATCGCGATTACCGCGCTGCTCGGGTCGGTCTGCAGTTTCTTCGTGCTGGGTGCGGGCGTGTTTCAGGTGTACTGCGGCGCCATGGCCGGCTTTTGTCGTCCGGTCAAACTATCGGGCCTGCTGCTTGGTCTGTGCGCGGTAGTGTTTACCGCGAGCGCGTGGATGGCCGACCGGGCCCTGGTCGAAATGGGATTCATCTTGTTTATGTCGGCGATTGTGTGGTTTAGCTGTCTGTCGACCGCGCAAACCCTGATCGACAATCGCCAACTCGAGCGTGAACATGAGTTGGATCGGCAGACAGCATCGTTAATGGAACGCGAGCGCATCGGTCGAGATCTGCACGATCTGCTCGGACATACTCTAACAATGGTCGCCTTGAAGTCAGATCTTGCGCGACGTCTTATCGACACGGATCCGGCACAAGCCAAAGCGGAGATCGGTGACATTCAAACGGGTGCCCGGCAGGCGCTGCAGGACGTTCGTGCCGCCTTAAGTGGGCTCGCCGCGGTGTCGATTGCCGGGGAGTTGGCGAATGCGCGTAAAGCGCTCGGAGCCGCAGACGTATCGTTGAGCGTGACCGGCCATGTGCCGACACTCTCGGCCGATCAAGATCAGGCAATCGGTTTAATGATTCGCGAAGCGGTCACTAACATCATTCGCCACACGGACGCGACTGACGCGCATATCGAGTTTTCCGTTGACGACGCGGTGCAAACGGTCACCGTGCGGGATAACGGCGGGGGACAAATCGGTGCAGAGGGTCGCGGGTTGAGTGGTTTGCGTCGTCGTATTGAGGCGCTGGGCGGAACGGTTCAGGTGGCTGGCAATGCGAATGATCGCCTCTCCCATGCGATGGCGGATTGGTCGGGAGTGAGCATCAGCGCAAGCTTGCCTGTGACGTCATGATTCGACTGGTGTTGGCGGAAGATCAATCGATGCTGCGCGGTGCGCTGGCAACGCTGCTCGCACTTGAACCGGATATGCAGGTGGTGGCGCAAACCGACAATGGCCGAGAAGCGCTGGAACTGGTGAATACGCATCAACCGGATGTGCTGGTGACCGATATCGAAATGCCGGAAATGACCGGTCTGGACGTGGCGGCCGAACTCGATGCACAACAATCCGATACGGCGGTACTGATTATCACCACGTTTGCCCGTTCTGGCTATCTTCAACGCGCGCGAGCGGCCTGTGTTAAGGGTTATTTGCTCAAGGATACGCCCAGCGAGGAACTGGCCGAGGCGGTGCGCCGCGTGGCGCGCGGCGAAGAGGTGTTTACGCTCGATGCGCGCAGCAATGCATGGATTGGTGAGGACCCGCTAACCGATTCACAGCGACGGCTGCTGCAATTAGCGGAGCAGGGCTTAACCAATAAGGACATTGCCGCGCGCCTGCATTTGTCGGTGGGCACGGTGCGCAATTACCTAAATGAAATCAACGATATTTTGGGCGTATCAAACCGCATTGAAGCGTTTCGTACGGCGCGCGAGAACGGTTGGCTATAGCGAGATGCTATTCGCGAGCGATGGCCCGATGGGCAATGTCGTCACGAAAATACGCGTTATCCCATTGAATGTTGTTCAGCGCCGCATAGGCGTTTTGTTGCGCTTCGGACGTGGTGTTACCTAACGCCGTGACGCACAACACGCGACCGCCGTTAGTAACGATGTCATCGCCTTTTTGTGCCGTCCCGGCGTGAAACACCTTGGCGGTTTCGCCGGCCTTCTCAAGCCCACTAATGACATCGCCTTTGTTGTAATCGTACGGGTAACCGCCGGCGGCCATAACAACACCCACCGCGACCTGCTCGTCCCATTCGGCATTGCACTGATCGAGTGTGCCGAGGGTGGCCGCTTCGCACAGTGCGGCGAAGTCGGATTTTAGACGCAGCATGATGGGCTGGGTTTCGGGGTCGCCGAAGCGGCAATTGAACTCAAGCACGCGCGGATTGCCGTCGTCGTCGACCATAATGCCGGCATACAAAAAGCCCACATAGCGATGGCCATCGGCGGCCATGCCGTCGACGGTCGGGCGCATGACCTCGTTCATCACTCGCTCATGAAGCGTGGCGTCAAGTACCGGGGCGGGGGAGTAGGCCCCCATGCCGCCGGTATTCGGTCCTTGATCGCCATTGTCGCGCGCTTTGTGATCTTGTGAGCTGGCCAGCGGTAGGATGTTTCTTCCGTCGACCATGGCGATGAAGCTGACTTCTTCGCCGCGTAAGAACTCTTCGATCACCACTCGTCGACCCGCATCGCCAAAGGCATCACCGGACAGCATGTCGCGCACCGTGCGTTCGGCTTCATCCACCGTCTGCGCAATGATCACGCCTTTGCCGGCGGCCAAGCCGTCGGTCTTGATGACGATGGGCGCGCCGTGTTCACGAATGAAGTCGAGCGCGGGTTCGAGCGTGTAAAAACTCTGCGCGGCGGCGGTTGGGATGTGGTGCCGAAACAGGAACTCTTTCATGAAGGCTTTGGAACCTTCGAGCTGCGCCGCATCGCGATTGGGACCGAAGCAGCTGAGCCCCTCAGCCTGAAACGCGTCGACCACGCCGGCAACCAGCGGATCTTCAGGGCCCACGACCGTGAGTGCCACCTGCTCGTCTTTGGCCAGTGCGACCAGTGAGGGAATGTCGTTGGCCGCCACGTTGACGTTGCGGACATTGGGCTCGTCGGCAGTGCCGGGATTGCCGGGCGCGACAAGTACCTCAGAGACCGATGGCGATAGACTCAGTTTCCAAGCGAGCGCATGCTCGCGCCCACCGGAGCCGATGACGAGTACTTTCATAGGATTCAGCGATTCCTTAGTGCCGGAAATGGCGCATGCCGGTGAACACCATGGCGATGTCGTGTTCGTCTGCGGCGGCGATTACTTCGTCGTCGCGCTTGGAACCCCCGGGCTGAATGACGGCGGTCACGCCGTGTTCGATGGCGATGTCGAGGCCGTCACGAAACGGGAAGAACGCGTCGGATGCCATCACACTGTTTTTCAGTGTGAGTCCCGCGTCGGCGGCTTTCATCGCCGCGACCCGCGAGCTGTAAACGCGGCTCATTTGGCCAGCGCCGATGCCGACAGTGAAGGCGTTCTTGGCAAAAATAATGGCGTTGCTTTTGACAAACTTGCACACCTTCATGGCAAACAGCATGTCGGTCAGTTCGTTTTCGGTTGGCGCGCGCTCGGTCACGAGCTTGAGATCGGCTTGGTCAACGAGTTGAATATCGCGATCTTGTACAAGCAGGCCGCCGGTCACCTGTTTGGTGTCCATGATCGGCGTGGCCTCCATATTCCACCACCCGGTGTTGAGCACCCGCACATTGGGTTTGTCGGCGAGTAAATCGAGTGCGCTTTGGCTGATGTCGGGGGCTAAAATCACCTCAACAAACTGTCGCTTGAGAATCGCCTCTGCCGTTTCACCGTCGAGTCGACGATTGAAGGCAATGATACCGCCAAACGCAGAAGTTGAATCGGTGCTGTACGCGCGCTTGTAGGCGTCGAGAATGTTGTCGTCGCGGGCGACCCCACACGGATTGGCGTGTTTGACGATCACACACGCGGGCTCATAAAACTGTTTAACGCATTCAAGTGCGGCGTCGGCATCGGCAATGTTGTTGTAGGACAGTTCTTTGCCCTGGAGCTGTTCGGCTGTGGACACCGAGGCCTGGTTAAAGGTTGGGTCCACATAGAATGCGGCGCGTTGATGCGGGTTTTCACCGTAGCGTAAATCGAATTTTTTGTTGAAGTCGAGCGACAGTGAATCATCAAAGGCACTAAGCTCAATGTTCGTTTCCGTATCGCCGGCGCCTTCAAGGTAGGCGGCAATTGCGGCGTCATAGCTGGCGACATGTCGAAACGCTCGAGTGGCCATGGCTTTACGAAAATCGGCGTCGATGCCGTCGCCGCGTCCTAGTCGCGCGAGCAAACCGGCGTAGTCGTCTGCATCGGTGATCACCACCACGTCCTGATGGTTCTTTGCCGCCGCACGAATCATAGCGGGACCACCGATGTCGATGTTCTCAATCGCTTCGGCGAATGAGCAATCGGGATTGGCGACTGTTTCGCGAAAGGGATAAAGATTGACGATCAAAAAATCGATCGGTGCGATATCGTGTTCACGCATGATGTCATCGTCAATCCCGCGACGACCAAGCAGTCCGCCATGAATCCGCGGATGCAGCGTTTTAACGCGACCGTCCATGATTTCGGGGAAGTTGGTTACGTCCGATACGCTCGTGATTTTGAGACCACTGTCGCGCAACAATCGCGCGGTGCCGCCGGTCGAAATGACCTCGACACCGGCCGCTATAAGCCCTTGAGCCAGTTCAAAAATTCCGGTTTTATCGGAAACGCTTATGAGCGCCTTGCTGTTGCCCGTCATGGCGGTTTGGTTACCCCATCATGCCGTAGGTTTTGAGTTTTTTTCGAAGCGTGCCGCGATTGATGCCGAGGATGCTCGCGGCGCGCGACTGATTGCCTCGCGTATACGTCATCACAGCACGGAACAGCGGCTGTTCCACTTCTTGAAGAACGGTCTGATAAAACTCAACAGGTGCGTGTCCATTCAGTGAACCGAAGTAAGCATCGAAGGCTTCTTCAGCGGAATCGCGCAGTGGTCGTGACCCTCCCAGTTCAGACGGTACCGCGCGCTCAATCATTTTTTCGGTCATGTAAAACAACCACCCCAATTCGTAATCGATTTTTAGATCAGGCTGCGGCCGTTTTCTGTGTGATGAGAACAGAAAAGTATCGGGCAACCCATTTTAATTGTTCGACCGATGTGTCGCACCGAACCAACTCGTGAAGATATGGTTTGGCGAACGGTCGACTTTGCAGATACCAGGTCAGATGTTTGCGTGCAATTCTGACGCCATGGCTATCCCCATAGAAGCCATAGAGATTGACCAGATGGTTGGTCATAGTATCACGGACAAAGCCAATGTCCTCCGAGATCGGAGAATAATTTGCACGGTCGGGAGAGAGGTCGTTAAGGATTTGCTGAAAAATCCACGGTTGGCCCTGTGCAGCACGACCAATCATCACGCCCGCCGCCCCGGTGTGTTGCAGTGCTGCACGCGCAGATTCTGCGCAGGTGATGTCACCGTTGGCCAGCACCGGGATCGACACCTCGCGCACGATGTCGCGAATCGTATCGAATTCGGCATGACCTTTGAACTTGCATTCTCTCGTGCGCCCGTGCACCGCGAGCGCCTGCACACCGGCGTCCTCGGCGATGCGCGCAACGCTTACTCCGTTGCGTTGCTCGGGCGACCAACCGGTGCGCATTTTCATTGTGACCGGTACATCCACAGCATCGACCGCCGCTTCTAAGATGGCACGCACTAACGACTCGTCTTTCAGGAGCGCCGAGCCGGCGGCTTTCTTGCACACCTTCTTTGCCGGGCAGCCAAAATTAATGTCGATAATTTGCGCGCCGCGTTCCACATTGAGGCGGGCCGCGTTTGCGATCATGTCGGGATCGCCACCGGCGATCTGCACAATGCGAGGCTCGGGCTCGCCGCTGTGATCAAGCCGCAATCGGGTTTTGCGCGTGTGCCAAAGCCGTGTATCGCTGGTGATCATTTCCGAAGCGGCCATGCCCGCTCCGAGCGAGCGACACAACGTGCGAAACGGCAAATCGGTCACGCCGGCCATCGGCGCGAGCGCGAGCGCATTGTCAAATTGATAAGGGCCTATTTGCATGGCGAGTCGGGGCGGAGGATCTGGGCTGGCTATGATACCCGATCCGGGCCTCCTGTCTCGGCAAAGGTCCTAAATCGGGCGGTGGCGGCCGCTCGATGAACAGTGGGATCGACGTTGGCTGAGCGCTTGGAGTCGGGGCCGAGGGATTAGCCGGTTCGAGGGGGTGCTCGCGTTCCGTCGGTTCGTGGTGACAGGCTATCGGGGATCCGAGCCGCGTTAGGGCGCAAACACGTCCTCTGGCCCGCAATCGGGCCCATCGGCGGTCTCGAGGCAGATATCGAAGTTGTAGCCGATCTCTTCGCCTTGTTCTGGATGAACCAGATCGAGACTGATTTCGAGTCGACCGCCGCCGGCCAATCGGTCTGGTGGAGGGGCTGTGAGATATTCCTCGGGGGCAAACACGCGTCCGAATATTGCGTCGCCCCACCGGTTGTTGAGTTTCAATCGCACCAACGGCAGCGGGCGCTCATGCTCGGTGTTGTTGACGACGGTGGCGCGGGCCAGCAGCACGGTGGGATCTTCGCCATCTGGCACGATGGTGTGGCGCGCCACGCGATAGTCGCTGACCGACCAGTCCGCCTTGATCGGCGCGCCGAACGCCGAATAGAGTGCTTGCACTGTGTCGCCGGCCTTAGGATGTGTGGCCAATTCCGCGCGATGGGTGTGTACGTATTGCCCCGCCAAACCGCCCAACAGAAGGGCGACAGCGGTGGATTCGCCAACACGACGCATCACAGATTTTTTCGGCGCTAGATAATCGCCGAGGTCTTTGAGATCCGCGTCATCGACGTCGTCGGCGTAATCGCCCTCGAACCGCCCGTCGGCGCCGTCGACCAAAATCGCCGCGGCATCGTCCATCGCCGAGGGGTCCTGTTCGAGTTCAGCCGCCTCGTCCTCGACGTCATGATCGGCCGGCGTGTCGTGCGCCACATCACCGTCATCGGTTAGCGGCGCGGAGAGGTCCCCCTGTTCGTCGTCCTGCTCCCGTTCTTGATCAAAATCGCGATCAAGCTCGTTCTCTTCCTCTTCCTCTTCCTCTTCCGTTTCATCCGCTTCCCGTTCCGCCTCGTTGTCGTTCGGGTCGTCCACGTCAACATGATCCAAATCTTGGTCGTCGGATTCCATCGCCCCCGCGTCGTCATCCGGCGACGGGTCGTCTTCCCTGTTGACGGCAGCCTCTGCGTCGTCAGACTCCGGCTCAATCTCGTTGTTGCTGTCGTCGCCATCCTCTGCTGGGCTTTCGGTCAACGCCGGGTCGTCGCTCGATTCGACGTGGTTGTCGTCCTCGACCTGATCACCCTTAGCCGAGAATTCCTTGTCTTCGCTGCGACTTGTCGGAGTCGGTTCCGTGTGTTCGTCGGGTGCGTATTGGTCTGTCTCGTTTTCGTCGGGTTCTTTTGCGTACGTTGCGTCTGCGTCGCCGTCCTGCTCGGACGCCGTGTCACGCTCGTCCGCTTCGATGGTATCCGCCGCGTCCTGTGTCGCCGGGTCGTCCGAATCGATGGTATCCGCCGCGTCCTGTGTCGCCGGGTCGTCCGCTTCGATGGTATCCGCCGCGTCCTGTGTCACTGGGTCGACCGCTTCCTCTTCGTCCGTGTTGTCCTCCCGGGTGGTCGCATGGGCCGGTTCCGGCGATGACGGCGGGTCATCCCCCTCGCGTTGTTCGGTGTCCGATACCGCGTCGGCGGAGACCTCGGTATCGACTGTATCGGTCTGCGCGCCATCGTCCAGCAGTGACTCATCAGCAAGCAGGGCTTCTAAATCTTGTTCACCTTCCTCGATGTCCCATTCGTCCAACACCATACTGGTACTAAAAAGGTCATCGGGATTGATCACGCCATCGGCGTCGGCGGTGATTTCGGTGACGCGTGTCGGTGATGGCGCGTCTGATGTGGTGTCAGAGGCGGACTCCTCATTGGTCTCATCGATAGCGAGCTGAGCGGTTTCTTGCGTTGTGGCTTCCGCATCGGACTGCGCGTCTGGGGTATCCGCAAATCGAGGCGTGTCGTCGGCATACGTGGGTTCGTCGAATTGGTCGTCGAGGTCCTCGATCATGCCGTCGCCGATGTCATCGTCTACGTCGTCGTCGATGTCGTCGTCGATGATTGAATCGGTCGAGTCGCCGGTGCTGGGCGAGCGGGGTGCGCTGACTTCGCCGGCGGCACTTGATGGGGCATCACCGACGTCGGTGTCCGCTGGGTCATTCGACATCGATTGGTTGGTGTCCGCAATGATCTCTGGGTCAACGGCGTGTTCCGCGTCGGGGTGGCGTTCTTTTTCCAACCCTTCGTCGTCGGCTCTCCGTTCCTGGTCGTGTTCCGTCGCGGCCACGGCGCCCGAATCGGTTGTGGCTTGCTCATCGGCGGCGCGTTCCGGGCGGATGGGTGCATCGACGTCCGATTGCGCAACGTCGTCGGAGGCTGCCTCCACGGGTGTCGTCGCGATGGGGGCCTCTTCGCTTAGCCTGCGCAGCGCGTTAAAGGTGGTACCGCACACCCCACAGCGCACCATGCCAGAGGCCGCCCCTAAATGTTCGGGACTGATCTCAAAAACAGATTCACACTCTGGACACTGCGTGTACACGGTTACAGTTTGCTCCTGTTGGTCCGATCAACCACAGTTTACTCTGCCTTGCGGTCGTTGCGCACGCCGCGTAACAACGCCCATTCGTCGAGTTCTCGTGGTGCCTGCCAATCCACCCAGGGTGCAAACGCGTGTTGAACCTCGTCAGACTGATCAGCAAGCAGGCCAGAGAGCGCGATATCACCGCCCGATACGACGTAGCGCGACAAGCGCGCGGCCATGTCGATTAGCGGCCGCGCGAGAATATTCGCGACCAACACATCGAATTGTTCATTTACATCACGGTCCGTAAATCGCACGCCAGTGGCGATGTGATTTCGGGTCGCGTTGTCGTTGCCCGCAACGATCGCTTGCGGATCGATGTCGACACCCACCACTTCCTGCGCCCCAAGCTTATGCGCAGCGATTGACAGAATGCCCGAACCATGTCCGTAATCGAGAACGCGGCGCCCGTGCAACGAGGTGCCATCGAGCCACTCGAGGCACAGCGCCGTGGTGGCGTGATCGCCGGTTCCAAACGCCAGGCCGGGATCGAGCACAACAGTGACGGCGTTATCGGCGGGCGGTGTCAGGCCGGAAGGCACCACCCAAAGACGCTCGCCAAACTGGCGCGGTTTGAAGCGTGCCAGCCACACACGCTCCCATTCTTGGTCCTTTACCGTGCGCCACTGAATAAAGGCGGCGGGCAACACAGGCGTTAGCGATTTTTCGATTTCATGGGTGTTGATGTGTTCATTGAACAACGCGGTCAGTCGCACCTGTGGCCATACAGGGGTCTCGCCTGGCAGCGGCTCGAGCAGCGGCGTGTCGCCAGCGTCACGTAAGGTGAGGGCTTGTGCACCGACGTCTAGTAAGTGCGCCTCGACGCGTTCGCAGTCGTCCGCTTCAAGCTCAATCAGCAGTTCAAGCCAGTTCACGGTAAATGGGTAGTGGCTGGGAAGTGTAAAACAAGGCCCGTTTCCCTCCGGTCGACGTCCCGTGGGCGCGCGGCCTATAAACCGAGTTTCTTGGTGAGAAAGTGGATGTCGTTCTCGCCCTTAATAAAAAGCGGATCCCGACAAATGTTGTCGAGCAGAGGGGCGTTGGTTTTGATTCCCTCGACCACCACTTCGGCCAGCGCGTTGCGCATGCGCGCGAGGGCAACTTCGCGATTGCGGCCATAACAGATGATCTTGCCAATCATGGAGTCGTAATACGGCGGCACCTTGTAGCCACTGTATAAATGGGAGTCGACGCGCACGCCGGGGCCGCCGGGCGCGTGCCACTGGTGAACGAGACCCGGCTGCGGCAACAGGGTGTCGGGATCTTCGGCATTGAGACGACATTCGATGGCGTGTCCATAGATCTCCACTTCTTCTTGCTTAAACGACAGCGGAAGACCCGAGGCGATGCGCAGTTGCTCTTTGACGATATCGATACCGGTGATTTCTTCGGTAACGGGGTGTTCGACCTGCACCCGAGTGTTCATCTCAATAAAGAAAAATTCGCCATCTTGGTACAAAAATTCGAACGTTCCAGCGCCGCGATAGCCGATCTCCAGGCAGGCATCGGTGCAAATCTTGCCAATCTCACTGCGCTGCGCATCGGACAGTCCTGGGGCCGGCGCTTCCTCGATGACCTTTTGATGTCGGCGCTGTGTGGAGCAGTCGCGCTCGCCCAGATGAATGGCGTTACCGTGCTCGTCGGCCAGCACTTGGATCTCAATGTGGCGCGGGTGCGGCATAAATCGCTCCATGTAGAGCGCATCGTTGCCAAATGCGGCGGACGCTTCGCGTCGGGTCAGATTGACCGCCTGTTCGAGATCGTTGGCGCTTTGAACCACGCGCATACCACGACCACCGCCGCCGCCTGAGGCTTTAACCATCACTGGAAATCCGATGCGCTTTGCTATGTCGAGGTTCTTGCCTGGGTCGTGTCCAATGGGACCGTCGGAGCCCGGCACGCACGGCACACCGGCTTTTTTCATTGCCTTAATGGCGGACACTTTGTCGCCCATGATGCGAATAGTGTCTGCCCGCGGACCAATAAAGGTAAAACCAGATTGCTCAACCCGTTCGGCGAAGTCGGCGTTTTCGCTCAAAAATCCATAGCCCGGATGGATGCCAACGGCGTCCGTGACTTCGGCCGCACTGATGATCGCCGGCATATTCAAATAGCTGTCGCCGGGTGGGGGTGCGCCGATACAGACGGACTCGTCGGACAACAAGACGTGGGACAAGTTGCGATCTTCGGTCGAATGCACAGCGACCGTCGCAATGCCGAGCTCTTTACAGGCGCGTAAAACGCGAAGCGCAATTTCGCCGCGGTTGGCAATAAGTACTTTATCTAGCATGGCCTTACTCGATAACAAAGAGAGGCTGGCCAAATTCCACCGGCTCGCCATTGGCCACCAGAATTTCTTTCACGACACCTGCGGCGTCGGATTCGATCTGGTTCATCATTTTCATCGCCTCGATGATGCACAGAGTCTGGCCGTTGCTCACGCTCGCACCCACGGGCGCAAAGGGCTTGGCGTTGGGGGTGGGCGCCGCATAGAACGTGCCGACCATCGGCGACTTCACAATGTGTCCGCTGGGCACTTCTGAACTCTTGGCGGCCTCTTCGGTGGTGTTGGCGACCGGCGCGGCGGCCGCCGCAGGCGGTGGGGGTGCGGCGACGGGCGCTGGCGCGGTGATGGTTTCGTATCGGACGGGCGCCGTGACCGCCGGTTGTCGGGAGAGCCTAACCGACTCTTCGCCTTCCGTAATTTCAATTTCGTGGATGCCGGAGGCCTCCAGCATTTCGATCAGTTTTTTAACTTTTCGAATGTCCATCATCATGTCCCCTGGGCGCGTGCATAATGTGCCGCGCGTATGATTGTATTTTGGGCTATCTTTCGCCGTTCGGCTGCCTTTTGGTCCAAACCGACGCGATCATCGTGGATCGACTGGTTTGGTGATTGCTCCACGCCGCACTCAGTCGGCGAGACGCTATTAGGTTAAATCAGTGCGTTACCCGTTCCAGTTTTCGCCGGAGTTTGCCGGATATTACAGGAAATTAGGGAAGTTTCCAAAGCACGTGTCCCGCCATGGGCATTCATGGGCATTCATGGGCAGGCATAACGGCCGCCCCAAAACGGTGCAATACAGGAAGATATCCGGTGTGACCACCCGTGTCAGGCACGCATCAAGGTGGGTCAGAGGGTGTTGCGCAGACTGGCATTCGCGCCGAGTACAGGGGTGGGCGGGCGCGAGGTCGATTCGAAGCTAGCGGCGAAGGACCTTCAGCGTCTGTGTCCAATTGTCCTTTTGCTCGAGCCGATCGCGAATGTCACGCATCGCTTGTGCAAATTCAATGGCGCGCACCGGTTTGCTGAGAAAATAGCCTTGGGCGTAGTTGCAGCATTTGTCGACAAGAAAGTCCAGCTGCTCACGCGTTTCCACACCCTCGGCCACCACTTTGTAGCCTAGATTGTGAGACAACGAAATGATGGCTTGCGAAATAGCCGAATCGTTTTGATCGTGTGGCAGGTCACTAATAAAGGAGCGATCGATTTTGACGACGTTCAGCGGCAGTTGTTTCATGTAGCTCAACGACGAGTAGCCTGTGCCAAAATCGTCGACGCACAATGTGTGGCCCATATCGCGAAGTTGCTGCAGTTCGTTTTCCGCGCCCTGTGACGGCTCCAGCATATAACGTTCGGTCATTTCGATTTCGATTTGTTCTGGTTTCACGCCGTAGTGTTGGAGCACGTCATGGAAGCGAGCCGGTACGTCGCTCTTAACAAATTCCACACTCGATACATTGACGGCGATGGCATGAATATCAACGCCATCGAAAATGAACTGCTGCATGGTTTCGCAGGCTTTGCGCAGCACCCAGTCGCCGATTTTGACGATCAGGCCGACCTCTTCTGCGATCGGAATAAATTCATCGGGTGGTACTAGGCCCAGCGTTTGATGATTCCACCGAATCAGTGCTTCAGCCTTCACCACCTCTTGGCGCTCAAGGTCGACGATCGGTTGAAACACCAGCGAAAAGTCTTGATCGTCGATCGACTTTCGCAACGCGTTTTCAATTTGCGTACGTCGCGCCATTTTATTGGACAGATCTTCACGATAGAACGCGTAGCCATTTCGACCGTTTTGCTTGGCGGTGTACATGGCGCTGTCGGCGCATTTGATCACGCTGTGTAAATCATCCGAATCATCCGGCACCATCGCGATGCCGACGCTGCAACCAATGTTGACCACGTGCTCATCGACGATCATCGTGGCGCTCAACAAATCGATGATGCGCTGAGCGACAAGGCTTGGATTATAGCTATTGGCGACGTTTGGCAGGATCACCACAAATTCGTCGCCACCCAAGCGGCAAAGGTGATCGGTTTCGCGCAACAGTCCCGAGAGCTTACGCGCCACGAGCTTCAGTAGTTTGTCGCCCACGGCATGACCGAGTGTGTCGTTGACTGGCTTGAAGCGATCGAGGTCAATAAACAGCACCGCAAGCTGCTGGTTTTCTCGCCGTCGAACCTTCATGGCGTAGTCTAAGTCTTGCATCAGTTTGGCCCGATTGGGCAGGCCGGTCAGCTGATCGTGATAGGCCATGTGCAGGGCGGAGTCGTGTTGCGCTTCTAGTTTGGCATTGATTTCGTGCAGCGTTTGGTTCTTTTGGTTGATTTCTTCGCGATGTCTGCGCAACTCGATGACGCGACTAAGCACGACGAGCAAAATAACACCTGCCACTAGCATCGATTGCCACAGCAGCGTGTAGTCGGTTTCTTTTTCAATCGTCACGGCCACCCACTTTTGGTGCACGTTTGTCGCTAAGGCAGGCGGCATCGCCGAGATCGCTTTGTTGATCGTCGAAGACAGCAGTGGGCGATTGCCCGCGCTAGCGACACCAAACCGTACGTTGTCATCCAAGAAAATTCCGCTTATCCTCAATGCCGAATCGGCGCGGCGATGGATCGCGTAGTTAACGGCCGACATGAGGTCGATAACTCCGTATAACTCATTGTCTACAACATCGTTAAGGGCGGCTTGAAGCGAATCGTAGGCGACGAACTCGACATTCGGGCTGCGATTCTCAAGGAGACCAAGATCAACGTAGCCATTGACATAGCCGACTTTACCGTCTGGAAGTGACCGAAGATCGTCGACAAAGCCGCTACGTGAGTGTGTTGCCAGCGCCAGTTTTTCTGTGATGTGCGCGGGTGAAAACGCCAGCGTGTTTGCGGTGCGGTTGATACGTCCCAACGTGGCCAGGTCGCACTCGCCACGTTGGATTGCGGTTTCGATATTGCGCCAGGACTCATACCCACGCACACTGAAATTGACGTTGAGCGTCGCGCCCAATGCGGCAAGATAGTCCGAAGCCATGCCGTCAGCCACATTATTTCGTGACGATTCCAGCGGCATGCGCTGAGTATTGACGCATGCCGTGAACACGGCGTTACGCTTCAGAAAAGTGCTTTCGGCCTCGGTAAATTCGGCGCTTGCGGTCAAGAAGGTCTTGGCCGCCGCTTCGCTACCACTCCATTTTGCCATGATGGCGGTTGCCCGCTCAGCGGAAATTTCGTTGAGGGCTTTTTGAATAATATCGCGCAAGATAGGCCAATCGCTGCGGACGGCCATGGCTAAGTTATTCGATTCGAATCTGACTTTAAATGCGGGTTCAAGTCCGATGATACTCTGCGATGAGGCGTAGTAAGCAATGCTAGCCGTACTCTCTACGACGGCATCAGCGTCGCCGATCAAGACCGCGTCCATCGCGTCGACAACGCCGGTTGTCTCGAGGATGTTGATCTCCGGATGAAATTCAGAGAGGTACTCAATGGACGCGTAACCGGATGGAATTGCCATCGTGAGGCCATACAAATCCTCCAACGACCGAATGTCTGGCCGTTTACCTTTCATAAAGACGTAGTGCCGAATCGTGATGTAAGGCAGCGTCATATGAAATTCGCGTGCGCGCGACTCAGTCCAGTACATCATCGGAAGGAAGTCGATTTCCTGGCGACGAATCATGCCCATGAGTTCACCCCACGTGGGCCCAACCACCAAGTCAATCTCAAGTCCTGTGATAGCGGAGATTTCGTTGAGGTAGTCCAGCGCAGCGCCGGTGTACTCGCCATTCTCAACGTAATCCATCGGCGGCCAATCGGTCTCGCCGCCGACAATAATCTTAGGATTATTTAGAATGAAAGCCCGTTCTTCTTCAGTAAACTCGATAGCGAGCGACGAGACGCTGAATAGCAAAAAGGCGATTGTCGTTAAGGACAGGCAAGTGAGTCGCATAGTCATCCAGGCTAATACACTGTTTTATCAGCGTTTGAGGTGCGCGCAACCCCGCACCGACACAGTGTCGGGTGGCTTCTAACCCTAGCGACCACTTATACGGAAACATTAGCGAGAGACGAGCGTCGAGCCTCCTACTTTATGTCAATCAGACGCACAGGGTGAGACGAGCAAACTGAGAACAGGGCTCGATTCCGGTAGGGGCGCGTCTTTTTTCGCTCGCTGGGGGAGGGTGTTTTGTCAACCACCGCGACCTGAGCGGAGTGGTCGCTGTCTTGGGCGGGCCGATACGGTGAGACCGCCAAGGTGACCGGCGCGGTAACTTTCGCTTGCGAATGCCGTCAATCGATGCCGATGAGCCGCGGCGCCTGCCGTTTGACGACTGATTGTCTGTAACGTTTTTGCTGTGGCTTCGTCATGAGAGTAAGCAACCCAATGGAAGCTGGCTCATGTTTTCGTCAAATCACGTGTATTTGCTTGTTGTTGTAATCGTTTTCTTCGCACTCAGCGCAGACGGCAAGGTTGAGATTCAGGCCATCACGGCGCCGGCGGCGGCGCACGTGGAGTCATCAGCAGACTGGCAGGATGGGTCTGGCGTGGTTGTGCGCCTCAGCGTTAAGTGGCTCGGGTACGAACAGCCCGTGATGTGGCTGGACATTAAGGTGGTACCGTTGTCGCATCCGGATGTCTGCGACGCGCCGATTGGCCTGTACTGGTGTGTCACGGCGCCTCGGTTGAGTTTGTCACGGTGTGGCGTCTTGTCGAATCGGGCGCACACGCTTGAGAACCTGGATTCATGCACACTGTAACGGATGAGCAATTGATTCACTGGGTCGCGAGTGGCGACGCGTCTTGTTTGGCGACGCTATTTGAGCGCCACCATCGCAGTGTTTTTCAGTTCTGCCTGCAGATGACCCGCAACCGCGCCCAAAGCGAAGATCTGGTTCAGGACGTGTTCATTCGACTACTTAAGCGTGCCGACAGTTTTCGTAACGAGGGCAGCTTCAAAGCCTGGATGTTCAACATTGCCCGTAATCTCACACTCGATTATTTGCGCCAAAGTGCAACCCGCCGTTCGGTGTCGGTGGAGGACGCGGCCGATGTCAACTCGCTAGCGGATTATCGATCCGCCGAGCAGGCGGCGGCCGGATCGCAAAAAATGCAGCAGGTGCTCCACGCCCTGGGTCAGTTGCCGCTTGCCGCGCAGGAAGTGATTTGGCTCGGACGTTTCGAATTTGACAGCTATCGAGAGCTCGGCCAAGCGCTGGCATGCAGCACCGGGGCGGCAAGAGTGCGCATGCATCGCGCCATGGCCCAACTCAATGACACCTTTACCCGCGTACACGGAGTATCGATTGATGACTAAAAAAGTCTTTCCCGACTTGTCCAACGATGAAACGGGTGAACAGCACTCGCTCTGGTCGACGTTAGGACAACTGGAGCGCGAGCAGCCCTCGGATCGTTTGCGCCAACAGTTCTATGCTCGCCTTCACGACGAAAGTAAGCCTCGACTGATCACGCGACTCGGTAACTGGTTGGGTTTGGCATCCGGTACTGGCTGGGTCACGGCCACAGCGTGTTTATTGGCAGGCGTGGTCTCCGGCCTAGTGTGGACCGGCGATAGCGGCTCTGACCGACTCGCGGTTCTGGAGCAAAACGTATCGCAACTCAATCGCAGTCTTATCCTCGATCGGCTGGAAAACCAACAACCGGGGAAACGTCTCATGGGCGTGCTCGGTGCCGCTGAATCGGGACTCGACGATGCGCAAGTGACAGAGCGATTGCTGACTGTCGCCACGACTGATCGGGTCGACTCGATTCGCTCCGCGGCCGTCGAGGCGCTCGGCCGACGACTGGCATCGGCTGAGGTCGCGGCGCCATTGATGCAGCAACTGGAAAATGCCGACGCGCCACTCGTGCAATTTGCTCTGGTGGACTTGGTGTTGCGGCACGGCACCCCCGCTCAAATTGACGCATTACGCCAACTTGCCGAACAGAAACGACTATTTCCAGATCTCAATCAACATGTGTTGAACACCCTAAAAAGGAACTCAGTATGAAAATCCTGCTTATTGTCGCGGTCATCGCTACGCTCTGGGCGAGTGCCGATGCGAGTGAGGTTAAAAAGGACAGCTGGACAAAAACCTATACCGTTAACGCCTCTCCCACGTTGGTCATCCGCAATGTATGGGGCAGTGTCAAGGTGAAACCGGGGCCGAGCGGCGAGATAAAAGTGTCTGTCAAAGAGCAGCGATCGGCCGCCACGCAGGAAGACTTCGAGTGGTCAAAAGAAGTCATCCAGCTGAGTGTTGACGCGTCAGACGACGCGGTCAAATTTAAAGTGGGTGACCCGGAAAAACGCTGGAACAGTGGGCGCCATTGCGATGATTGTCGTCTCGAGCTTGAATTTGATGTCGTCGTCCCGCCCGATGCATTGATCGACGTGCGCACGGTTCTCGATGGAGATGTACAGGTGCGAGACATTCGTGGTGTCGTCAGCGCCGGCAATGTAAATGGCGCCATCGACGTGTCTGGCGTACACAACTGCGCGCGGATAAAAACGGTGAATGGCCCCGTGGACATTGCATTCGCGAAGGCCCCGACCGATGACTGCAGCTTTGACACAATTAACGGCGACATCACGCTCATTGTTCCCGCGACTGCCGGGCTTGATGTGGCGGTTGATCTATTCAATGGGGACGTTTCGTCCGATCTACCCATCGAACCGATGGCTCGTCCGGCAAGTGTCGAGCAAGTGACCAAAAAAGGACGCAATAAATTTCTCATCCGTAAGCAATCCGGGTTTCGGATTGGCTCGGGTGGGCCGCTTTACACCGTCGAATCGATGAACGGTGATATTCAAATTCGTAAACAGTGATGGTGGAGACAACCATGAAGAAGAGTTTTTGTTTACTGGCCATTCTCCTGACCGCGTGCGCGTTCGCGCAGCAGGGGCCGCAAACCGTTAATGTGCCCATTTCGCGCCCAGGTGAGCCGATCGAGTTAGACATCAACATCATGTCGGCGCGCATCGAGGTGATCGGCGAAAACCGCGATGATGCCCAGTTTGAAGTGATGGTGGCAGACGGCCAGCGAAAGATTGTGACGCCGTCGGGCACGCAGCTATTGAAAGGGGGCGCCTATGCGTTGGAGATTGAAGAAGATAACAATGCTATTTCATTCGACGCCGACTGGCGGAGTAATCGAGTTACCGTTTTGGCACGGATACCACGACGGGCCAACCTGTCCCTGCGAACCATCAATAACGGCGAGATCATCGTGAGCAACGTTGAGGGAAGTCTCAAGCTATCGAATGTCAATGGCCCAATCACGGCCACCAACATCTCGGGCTCGGTGATCGCCGAGTCGGTAAACAAAGACATTACGGTGAGTTTTGCCCGACTTGACGGTGATAGCGCGACCAGTTTCGAAACGATTAATGGCGATCTTCGACTCGGACTGCCACCCGATGCAGGCGCAAAGCTGTATCTGGATACCAGCAATGGCGAAGTGTACTCAGATTTCGATGTTGATGTGGAACCGAGCAAGCCCGTCGTCAAACGCAAGGATGATGCGCGTGGCGCCGCGATTCGTATTGAGAGTGTGATTATCGCGAACGTTAACGGCGGTGGTCCCGTCGTCAGAATGAAAGGACTTCAAGGTGATATTTATATCGAAAAGAACCAGTAGTGACCAACGCCTGGGCGGTGAGTGCCCAGGCGTCTTTTACTCCTGTGTTCGAACGGTGCCACGAGCCGATGTGGACCACCGACGCTGTTAGTGAAGCGGCGTCAGTTGGTTTGACGCGATTGTCGTCGTAAGTACTCGTCCAGCGTGCGCACGCCCCAGCCCGAGTAACCCATGGGCACAGTGGGGCGGTCTTTTTCATAGAAATCGACACCCGCGATATCAAAATGGGCCCACACTTGGTCTTCGTCGACAAACGAGCCGACGAACGCGGCACCCACACTCGCTCCGGGGCTGCCCACACCACTATTGATCACATCCGCGTATTTGGATTTGATCTGTTCGAAGTGAGACTCGTCCAAAGGCAGTCGCCATACGCGCTCACCAGCGGTGTCGGCGGCCTGACTGAGCTCGTCGATGAGCGCATCATGCCGTCCAAAAACGCCGGCGTAGCGATCGCCTAGCGCACGTCCCACTGAGCCGGTCAGCGTCGCGACATTAATTAACACCGCCGGGTTATACCGCTCCTGCGCGTAGTGCACGGCGTCGGCGAGTACCAGGCGGCCCTCCGCATCGGTCGAGCGAATCTCGATTGTGAGTCCAGACATAGAGGTGAGTACATCGCCGGGGCGGATGGCGACGCCTGACGGCATGTTTTCGGCAAGCGCTGCGAGCGCCACCACATTGACCGGTTCACCACGTCTGGCAGCGGCGAGCACGGTGCCCATTACCACACCCGCTCCCGCTAGGTCCCCTTTCATCATCCACATTTTGTCGTTCTTTTTGAGCGAAATGCCGCCGGTGTCGAACGTCACGCCTTTACCGGCCAGTGCGATCAGCGGTGCGTCGCCACCGGCGAGGTACTCGACAATGAGCAGTCGTGGGGGCCGGACCGAGCCTTTGCCTACGCCATAGTGCGCGCCCATGTTCAGGCGCAAAAGATCCGTTTCATCGAGTACTTTTACGCGCACATTATCCAACCCATTAAACTGCGCTTTGTACAGGTCGACGAAGGACTGCGGATAGATGATATTGCCGGGCTCGGAATTCATGTCCCGTGCAAGATGCACGCTCTTGGCAAGATAGCTCAGGTCGCCTGTAAACTGTTCGGCCGAATCGTCGTCGCTCAACACGCGAACTTCAGGACCCGGTTGGGCTTTTTCCCGCATGTAGCGGTCGAAGCGGTAGTCGCGTAATGCGTAGCCAAACGCAACACGGGCGCCCGTGGCATCGCGTGTACCGATGGCGTCAGGCCAGAGAATCTGCACGGAGCCGCCACTGGTGTTCGCCAGCAGCGCTGCGGCCGTTCCGCCAAAATTTTCGGCGGCGACTCGACTCGCGGGCGAGCGGCCAACACCAATCATGTCGATTCGTGTATAACCGCCAACACCGTACAGCGTCAGAGTTTGGCCCTCGGCAGCGGTAAAAGACGCTTCCTCCGCGGCGATCGACAAAGCGCCGCCAAGTTGCTCATCCAGCGTCGCCGCAAGACCGGTTAATGCCTCGCTTTCGCTAACCGGTATAACCAGTCGCCCATCGGGGGGAATAGAGAACGAGCTGAAGGCAAAGGGTTCAGCGGCCGCATTCAGAGTGAGTAACGCGGCGATGATCAGCGTAATAAGGTGTTTCACATCGTGCTCCAGGGGGTGGTAGCGAAAAAGGCTTGATCGGGGGCTAACCCGCGCTGTAGTAGGTAGGCGTGGAGGGTCCGACCGGTAGACCGAGCAAAAACACCCACACAAAAAAGAACGTGCTCCATAGCAAGATGAACGCGACCGAGTACGGCAGCATCATCGCAATCAGTGTGCCAACACCCGCTTTTGGAACGTAACGGGCCGCAAAGGCCATGATGAGTCCGAAATAACTCATCATCGGTGTGATGATGTTGGTGCTCGAGTCGCCAATACGATAAGCGGCCTGAATAACCTCCGGTGCGTACCCAATGAGCATCAACATCGGTACGAAGATCGGCGCCGTGACTGCCCACTGCGCTGAGGCCGAACCCAGCATGAGATTGATAAACGCGCAGATCAGAATAAAGAAGAAAAACAGAACCGGGCCGGTTAACCCGATGCTTTCAAGGAAATTTGCCCCAGTCACCGCTGTAACGGCGCCGAGGTTGGTCCATGCAAAGAACTTGACGAACTGCGCGGCAAAAAACACCAGCACGATATAGAGGCCAAGTGTACTCATTGCATGGGCCATTGCGTCGATCACGTCACGATCGGAGCGCATTGTGCCTGTCATGCGACCGTAAACGATGCCGGGTACTAGGAAAAAGACGAAAATGAGCGCGACAATGCCCTTGAGGAATGGCGAGCCTTTCACCAGCCCCGTTTCGGGGTTGCGCAGTACAGCGCCTTCGGGCACAACCAACAGTGCGATGCCAATGATCATCAAAAGCGCTGCGATTCCAGCGCCTTTCAGTGCGCGAGACTCTTCGTTGGTGAGTGGGTCGAGCTGTTGGTTGTCCTCATCGGTGAGCCCGGCCTGATTGCGATCATAGGGCCCAAGCGTAGGCTCAACGATTTTGAGACTCACAAAGCTGGCGACAAAGGTGATCAAAAACGTACTGCCAATCATGAAAAACCAATTCGCGCTCGCATCCACCACGTAGTCCGGATCGATCAGACGCGCCGCTTCTTCGGTAATGCCTGCCAGCAGCGGATCCACCGTGCCCAGCAATAGATTAGCGCTGTAGCCACCCGACACGCCCGCAAACGCCGCGGCCAGGCCCGCGAGCGGATGCCGTCCGAGCGACAGATACACGATGGCGGCTAGTGGAATAAGCACCACGTAGCCCATTTCCGATGCGGTGTTGGACAAGATGCCGGCAAACACGATTGCCACGGTGACGACCCTTGGGCTGGCGTTCAACACGATCGAGCGAATAATGGCGGTGAGCAATCCAGAGCGCTCTGCCACGCCAACCCCCAACAGCGCAACCAGCACGGTGCCTAGCGGCACAAAACTGGTGAAATTCGTAACGAGGTTGAGCACGATTTTGCGAAATCCATCGGCGCTCATCAGGCTAACCACCTCGATCATGCCGTTGTCGGCCCGCCCTTTGGCGCCGATGGGTCGTGGATCCTCCACGGCGACTTCCATCCAGCCCAGCAGCCCGCTGACCACAATGACACCGAGCGCGAACAGCGCGAACAGTGTGACCGGATGGGGAAGGGCATTGCCGAGCGCCTCAACCACCTTGAGGAATCGAGTCATCCGATTAGATTGCTGAGTGATATCGCCGTGAGCGTCCGAATTGGCCACTGTTTTTCTCCACAAGGTAATGCCCCGAGTTTACCTCAGATTGTGCGTGGTTTTTTTCCACGCCCGGGGGGGAGAGGCGATTGGCCAAGAGTACGGCCTTTGATGTCGAGACTTCGGGACGGGGCGAGTTTACGCTCGAGAAATGTACTCGCCAGTTTCGGTGTTCACTTTAATGACCTCGCCTTGAGCAAGGTACTCCGGAATGTGGGTTTCGAGCCCACCGGCCAAAATGGCTGGCTTACTGCGTTTGGTGACGGTGCCGCCCTTTAGTGCCGCCGCGGTTTCAACAATCTCCAGATCGACTGAGGGCGGGAGCTGGATGCCGACGGCAGAGCCATCAATAACCATTACGTACACGCCCTCTAATCCGTCGTTCAAATAGGGCAGCTGGCCCTCCAGATCGTCGGCATTGAGGGAATACTGCGAGTAGTCCTCGCTGTCCATAAAGACGTACAGCTCACCGTCGAAATAAGAATACGCGGCTTGACGACGCACAAAGTCGATATCGCCGAGCTGGTCGTCGCCTTTGAACGATTCATCAAAGTTCTGCTTGGACTGCACATCTTGCAGGCGGGTTTTATACAGTGTGTTGCTGCCGCGAGACGACGGACTGCGCTGTTCGACCTTGCGTACGACGCATGCGCGATCTTTGTAGCGCACAATCATGTTTTTTTTAAGTTCACTGGCTTTTGGCATGATTTGTCTCTCGAGATAGGCGGCGTGTTTCCGCCGATCGATCAAAATAGCTTCGCTAATTCCTGGTCGGCTTCTTCTTGTGACAGTAGGCCCATGTGGATGGTGGTGACCGTACCATCCGCTTTCACAAAGACAGTGATTGGCAGCGCAAAGTTGTCGGCGCCAAAACTGGCGGCGAGCGCATTGCCATGATCAGCCGCCATTAGAATCGGAAACTCGACACCGTATTCGTCCGCAAACTGTTGCACCAATGCGGTGTCATCCGGATAGTCCATAGAAAGGCCAATGACCGCCAATCCGCGTTCGGCATAGTCCTGATGGGCCTTGACGAGCACGGGCATTTCTTCTCGACAGGGTCCGCACCAAGTGGCCCAAAAGTTGACCAGCCGAGGCTGTCCCTGCCACTCATTCATGGTGCGCATGTCGCCCGACGGTGTCGCCAGCCCAAGCGCATCGAGCGCTGCCGAATCCACGTTCACCGCCGGTTTAGCGGGAGGACCGGGCTGGGCGGCCGTATAGGCGAAGTAGCCGGCTGCGGTTGAGGCCAGTACCACAACAAGAAACAGCACTGATTGGCGCGAGTTTGTCATAGCGTGGAGGATCGCACGAATCGCGTGAAGATACGATTAGACGAAAAATGGCGCGCGCTTAAGGCGCAACGGCGCGACGGGCGTGATCGGCGAACTCGTCGCGACCCATGTAACCCACCACTCTGAAGTTGCGTCGTTCAACTCCGTCCTTATCGAAGAACACAATCGTGGGCGGGCCATAGATGCCGAAATAGTGTAGTAAGGCCTGATCATTGTCGTCGTTTTTGGTCACGTCGGCTTGCAGTACGACCGTATCGGCGAGCGCCTCGAGTACCGCCGCATCACTGAAGGCTTCTTTTTCCATTTTGATGCACTCCACGCACCAGTCGGCATAAAAGTCGAGCATTGACGTCTTGCCGTTGGCGGCCGCCTCGGCCACAGCCTGCTGCAGCGCCTCCACGGTCGCCACCTTACGAAATGCGAGATGTTCTTCGTGTTCGCCAAACGGCGTGCCACGCGCCGGGTTGAGCGGATCGCTGCCGCCCAGTAGGGCGCTCGCGCCGAGAACCAGTCCGTACGCGACGGACGCAATGGCCGCCACGCGAAACACCAGCAGGTTTTTCTTGAGCAACAAACCAAACGCCCAGGCCGCGCCAAACGCCAGCACCGCCCACAGCGCCATGATAACGCGCGCCGGCAAAATGCGCGCGAGCAGCCAGATCGCTACGCCCAAGAGCATAATGCCAAATAGGCGTTTAACCACTTCCATCCACGGGCCCGCTCGCACCATCAATTGACCGGCTGTTGCGCCATACGCGAGCAACGGTGCGCCCATACCCATCGCCAACGCAAACAGCGTCACGCCTCCGCGCACCGCGTCACCGCTTTGGCCGATAAAGATCAGAACCGCCACCAGCGGCGCGGCGACGCACGGTCCGACGATCAGGGCGGATAATGCGCCCATGATTGCCACACCCGTGTAGCCGCCACCACTACCCGCCGCGTTGAGCCGATTTTGAATGGCGACCGGCATTTGGAACTGCCAGACATCAAACATCGCCAAGGCGAGCGCGACGAAAATCAAGCTGAACGCAATGAGCACGGCTGGGTTTTGGAACATGGCCTGCACGTTTTGCCCGAGCATCGCCACAATCACGCCGGCGATGGTGTACGTCAGCGCCATCGCGAGTACGTATACAAGGGACAGAATGAAGCTACGGCGGGTGGACACCTCGCCTTTTTGGCCGGCAATAATGCCCGACAAAATCGGCACCATCGGCAGTACGCACGGTGTAAACGCCAGCAGCAAACCAAAGCCGAAAAACGTTGCCATCACCAGTGGCAACGAACCGGATTTGATCAGTTGCGCCAGTTTATCCTGCTCCGCGACCTGCTCAGTGCCGCCGGCCGAACTCAGTGCTGAGGCATCTGTCGTGGCTTCGTCGACCGTCACAAGCAGCGTGCGTGATCCGGGTGGGTAGCATATGCCGAATACTTCCGCGCATCCTTGGTAGGTGGCGGTCAGTTCGAGCGTGCCCGCCTCGCGACTGGCGCGCGACACCGGTATGCGAATCTCGGTAGGCGCTTCATACACCTCTACCCGTCCAAATTCAGGATCGTCTTTCATGACACCGTCTGGCCATTTGATCGCGCCGAGTTGGATCAGGTCACTCTCCACGGTGAGCCCCAGTTTGTCTCGGTAAAGATAGTAGTCGGGCTCGATATCCCAACGCACCAATAGGGTGTAATCATCAACCATCAACGCGTCGACCCGGAAGGCCACTTCAGGGGGGAGAGGACCGTCCTCATCGAATCCGTTCGCCTCCGTGGCGAGCATGTCGAGCAACCCGCCTGATGATGTGGAGGCTGGCAATTCAATGGTTGCCGTCCAGGTCTGCGGTGGATAGCACAAACCAGCATCGGCGCAGCCTTGGGATTTGATTTTCAGTTCGAGCGACTCCGCATCGCCCTGATACGGTATCTCCACGCGCAGGTTGCCGCGAAACACCTCTTGCTCACCAAAGAACTCATCGGTTTTGATTTTGCCCTTGCGCATCCTTGGCTCGCCGAGGGTAACGCCGTCTGTCGTGCTTTCAAAGCGCATGCGAGAGCGATAAAGGTAGTATTCCGGCGCGATGTTCCAGTTAACGATGACCGCATCAGGCTGCGAGCTGGTGCTGTACTGAAACGCTTCCGTGGCCCGTAGCAGGTCGGGCTCTTCGGCCGAGCTCAGAGGCAGGGTCAGAATCGCGAGCAGAGCGAGCAGGCGACGAGTGACATTTGGGGCAGAAAAAGTCGGCATACGGTCCTCGTTGTCGGGCCTTGGGGCCCGCTGTGTGAGCGGTTTTAGCGTCCGGATTGTGAGTGTGTCCTGACTAGGAGGCGTCGCAAACCTTGAAGTTCACGTTTTTGTCCTCAGGTAGTCGGTCATTGGCGCGACAGGCGGGGCGGAAGCCCCGACATTGACGCGCATGATACAGGGGACCTTCGAAGGCCGCGAGATATTGCGCGCTGGTCATCTTGGCTTGACTTAATGAATGCCATGCATAGAATTAGCACTCCTTTATCGAGAGTGCTAATTTCAGTCGCGCCAGCACCGGTTGATTCGACGGGCACTTTAATTTTTTAGCAAATAAATCAAGGAGTTTGCAACGATGAAACTTCGTCCACTTCACGACCGCGTGATTGTAAAGCGAATGGAAGAAGAGACGACCTCACCTGGTGGGATCGTTATTCCCGATTCAGCGACCGAAAAACCCAGCCGCGGCGAAATTGTCGCAGTGGGCAACGGCAAAGTGCTCGATTCGGGCGAGGTCCGTGCGCTGGACGTCAAAAAGGGCGACACGATCCTGTTTGGCAAGTACAGCGGCACCGAGGTCAAGGTTGAAGGCGAAGAATATCTGGTGATGCGCGAAGACGACATCATGGCGGTATTTAGCTAGTTCCCTGACCAACCCCTCATTTTCAAATTCAAAATCAGTAGTTAAAGGAATCCATCATGGCTGCTAAAGAAGTGAAATTTGGTGATGATGCCCGCCAGCGAATGTTCGCCGGGGTCAACATTCTCGCCAATGCAGTAAAAGTGACACTCGGCCCCAAAGGCCGCAACGTTGTACTCGATAAGAGTTTCGGCGCGCCGACCGTAACGAAAGACGGTGTATCGGTCGCCAAGGAAATTGAGCTTGAGGACAAGCTTGAAAACATGGGCGCGCAAATGGTCAAAGAAGTGGCCTCGCAAACGTCCGACATCGCCGGTGACGGTACCACCACCGCCACAGTGCTGGCCCAGGCCATCCTGCGTGAAGGCTTGAAGTCGGTGGCAGCCGGTATGAACCCCATGGACCTTAAGCGCGGTATCGACAAAGCCGCTACCGGCATCGTTGAGAAACTGCAGAAAACATCGAAGCCCTGCACCGACGACACGGCGATTGCCCAAGTCGGAACGATCTCCGCCAACTCCGATAGCGAAATCGGCGATAACATCGCCGCCGCGATGCAAAAAGTTGGCAAAGAAGGCGTGATCACCGTCGAAGAGGGATCAACCCTTGAAAACGAGCTCGACGTGGTCGAAGGCATGCAGTTCGATCGTGGTTACCTCTCGCCGTATTTCATTAACAACCAGGCGAATCAAAACTGCGAACTCGACGCGCCGTATATTCTTCTGTTCGACAAGAAGATCTCGAACATCCGTGACTTGCTGCCGCTGCTTGAAGGCGTGGCCAAGGCGGGTCGTCCTCTGCTGATCATCGCCGAAGACGTAGAAGGTGAAGCGCTTGCTACACTGGTGGTGAACACCATCCGCGGTATTGTGAAAGTGGCCGCGGTAAAAGCCCCTGGCTTCGGTGATCGTCGTAAAGCGATGCTCGAAGACATTGCGATTTTGACCGGCGGTGTGGTGATCTCAGAAGAAGTGGGTCTGAGCCTCGAGAAAGCAACGCTTGAAGATTTGGGCAGTGCCAAAAAAGTCCAGATCACCAAAGAAAATACGACGGTGATCGACGGAAGCGGCAAAGCGAAAGACATCAAAGCGCGTGTCGACCAGATCCGCACTCTGATCGAAGACGCCACCTCAGACTACGACCGCGAGAAGCTCCAAGAGCGTGTTGCGAAACTCGCTGGTGGTGTGGCCGTGATCAAAGTCGGGGCCGCAACCGAAGTGGAGATGAAAGAGAAAAAAGCACGTGTTGAAGACGCACTGCACGCTACACGAGCAGCCGTTGAAGAGGGCGTCGTGCCCGGTGGTGGTGTGGCCTTGCTGCGCGCCGTGTCGGGTATCGATAAGCTCAAAGGCGACAACGACGATCAAGACGTTGGAATCAATATCTTGCGTCGCGCGATCGAAGAGCCTCTGCGTCAAATCGTCTCGAATGCAGGCGATGACGCGTCCGTGGTGCTGAATAAAGTCGCCGAAGGGAAAGGCAACTTTGGGTACAACGCGGCCACAGGCGAGTATGGCGACATGATCGACATGGGTATTTTGGATCCCACTAAAGTGACGCGTTCGGCACTTCAAAACGCCGCGTCGGTATCCGGTCTACTGCTCACGACTGAGTGCATGATTGCGGATCTGCCCAAAGACGAGGCACCGGCAATGCCGGGCGGTGGCGGTATGCCCGACATGGGCGGCATGATGTAAATCGTGTCACGGCGACCGACAAAAAACCCGCCTTATCGGCGGGTTTTTTTTGTCTGCATCAAACGCGTCGATCGCCATTAAGGCCTCAACGAAGCGCGTTTAGCGATAGTCGTAGGTGAAGCTCTCGGTGTCCAGTATCTTGCCGGTCGCGTCGATCGTCTCGACGCGCCATTCGCCATTGAGTCCGGGGGTGATGTCCTTGTTTGAATAGGTGCGCCAACGCCAGCTCTTTTTGACTTTGAGTTCGACAATGTCCTGTATTTCGCCGTTCAGCAGCCAGCGGTGTACGACCACCCCATCGGAAAACTCGCGCAGCTCGGTAAAGTAAAAGACACGCGTAAAGCCGCTGTTTTTGTAGGTGATTTCCGGACCCAACGTGTCGACCGGTTCGAGATCCTGTACACCGGTGGTCAATCGCGAGCGCGAAACGCGCCCGCCATATGCGGTGGCTGTGGTGTTCGCCAACGCCAGGGGCGGCGGCGAGTCACGACCTGTCGTCGACGTGCTGGCGGGTGCACGGCTCGACGTTGTGTTTGACGTGGGCCGATCGTTTGAGACGGGCGAGCGGTCGTCGCTCGCTGGCCGTGTCGAGGAACTGGGTGCAGTCGGTGTCGTCACCGCCGGCGCCGGCGATGCTGTATCAGGGCGAGTCGGCGTCTGCGTCGAGGTCGTGCCGGGGGGCGTTCCAGGGTTCGACAGTTCCGCTGCCGGAGCGCGGTCCTCGGCGGTGTTGATCGCAAAGGGCAGGTCGGGGCGCGGCGCATCCTGAGCGGATGTTGTCGACGGGCGCGATTGGTACCAATCGAGACCAAGTTTGGCGGCGCCAGCCAATATTGCGAGCGCCACAACGGCCGCGATGGCCCGCAGCCACAATTGAAAATTGATCGGTTTTTTTTCTTTGCGCGCGCGATAGTGGCCGCCGCTCAAAACGGCTGGCCGTTGACCAAATTCATTGGGCGCCACAGTCGGTTCATCCATGCGCTGCATGGATTCGCGCGCCTTATTGAGGGCGGTCCGTGCGTCGTCGAAGCTCATTTCGGGAAATACGCCGAGCGTCTTGCGTCGGTGTCGTCCTTGAAAGTCGTAGATGAAGGCCCACGTTTTGATGCCGTTGGGCAGTACGCTGATCACGAAATCCGGTGCGAGCGTGATATCGTACCGCTGACTCTCTGGTTCGAGATCGCGGATGTAATCGTCGCTGAGCGTATCGAGAGTCTCATCACTGTAAGACGCCTCGTCCGCCGCTCGATCTTCGTTTGCGTCTTCTTCGGTGGTGTCGGTCATGCAGACTCCGGTTGCAGCGCGTGCAGCGTGTTGAGAACCGCTCTGGCGACTGACTGTTTAGGCAATCGTCACCGAGATCGTGTAGGCGCCGTTTTTTGCCGGTGTGCGACAAGCCCCGGCGCATGCCGGCGGGTCGGTCCTCAACCTGCTGCGCCAGAGTATAGCGCGAAACACGGTGTGCTGTGACGATAGGCGGTGGAACGGAGAGAATCGGAATGTCAGACCTTGAGCGCGCTCTAGAGCGACTGTCGCTACCCGACGAATTGCGTGACGTCACGCATCGGGCGCTTGATGCGTTTATCAGGGAATGCCCTGTGCAGGCCAAGAGACTGGCCGCTCGTGGCCTTGAAATGTCGTTTCTGCGCACGCTTGCGACTAGCGACTACTTTGTATCCATTCTCACGCGCCAAATTGGTGCGGCTTCCGAGCCCGGTGCGAACGCGACCGGCGAGCGGCTTATTGACCGTTTGCTCGCTGATACGGCATTTGACGCACCGGGCGTGTTGTCTGTCGGTGCGCCCGAGGATGCGCCACTCGATACACAACGCACCGCATTGCGGCAGCAAAGGCATCTCAACCTCGCCCGCATTCTCTGGCGAGCGAACGGCGAGGTGGATGCGCTTGAAACAACCCTCGACGCCTTATCAGCGCTTGCCGATCATCAGATTCGCCAAGCCGTCACACTCAGCCATACGCAGGTGGTCGAACGTACAGGTGAACCGAACGCCGACCGGCTGTGTGTGCTGGCGATGGGTAAGTTGGGGGGTGGAGAGCTCAATGTGTCGTCCGACATCGATCTGATTTTAACCCACGCCGAGGCGGGCGAAACGGACGGCAAACGATCGGTGACACACACAGAGTTTTTTGCACGGCAGGCCAAGGTATTTGCCGATCTTCTGGCGACTCCGACGGCGGAGGGTTTCTGCTATCGACTCGATACGCGGTTGCGTCCTTTCGGCGCGAGCGGGCAACCGGTGGTCAATCTCGCCGCGCTTGAACATTATTTGGCGACCCACGGACGTGAGTGGGAGCGCTACGCCTATATTAAGCAGCGCACGCTCACGGGCGGGGAGTCACACGTCCGCGAACTCAATGCGCTTGTTCAGTCGTTCGTCTATCGCAAATACATGGACTATGGCGTCTACGACGATTTGCGTGCGATGAAAGCACTGATCGACGAAGAGGTGACACGCAGCGACTTACAATCGGACATCAAACGTGGGCCAGGCGGTATTCGCTCACTCGAGTTTATGGTTCAAACTCTGCAGCTGGTCTTTGGTGGAAAGTTTCCTGCATTGCAGACGCCTTCGTTCTTCATTGCTCTCAAGCGCCTCGCCGAGCTTGATTACCTGCCCGAGGCGATGGCGCAGGCGATGATCGCGGACTATCGGTTTTTACGCCGCGTTGAAAACGGTATTCAGGGAATCCGTGATCAGCAGACGCATGTGCTGCCGACGGCAGCGGTGGATCAGCAGCGCTTAGCGTTACTGCTAAATACCGGCTCCTACGCGCAGCTTGAAGAAGCGCTTCATGCGGTTCGCACGCGCGTACAAGCGCTGTTTGACGACATGAGCCTGCTATCTAAAGACGCCCGTTCGTCGAGTATGACCACCACGCAAACGTTTGATGAGGTGGACAACAATGAGGCCCTTCGTTCGTTGCAGTCGTTGCGCACGCTACGGGGGCGGTTAGAAAAAACCGGACAGGCACGGTTCGATCAGTTGATGCCCTGCATTGTTGAACGTCTGCAAAGCGCCGACGACGCCGAGTACATCGCCCCCCGACTGACGCGCTTGCTGACGGGTATCGGTCGGCGGAGCGCTTACTTTTCGCTGCTGCTTGAGAACCCCGCCGTGTTGGAACGGGTGATTTCAATTTGTCGTCGTAGTCCGGATCTGGCCGACCAGCTTGCGATCAGTCCAGTGCTGCTCGACACACTGGTCGATCCACGCGGAAGCAGCGCACAGCTTGATCGTGATGGCCTTGAGGCGCGCTTGCAACAACAACTCGCTGGTGTCGACCACAATGACGAGGAGGCGGCACTGATCGCGTTACGGGAATTTCGCAAAGCCGCGGTGTTTGACGTCGCGGTGGCGGACCTTGAAAAACAAATGCCGCTAATGAAAATCTCCGATCGTCTCACCGACATCGCCGAGCTCACGCTTGAACAAGCGTTGAGCTTGGCCACTGATCATGTGCAAGCACGCTATGGTGTACCTCGCAGCGATGGGGGCCAGGGTGCGGTCGCCGCCTTTGCCATTATTGGTTACGGTAAGCTGGGCGGTATTGAGCTTGGGTTTGGGTCCGACCTCGATCTGGTGTTCTTGTTTGACGATGACGGCAACGGTCAGACCGACGGTGAAAAGTCGGTCGACAATAGCGTCTATTTTGCCAAACTGTCTCGTCGGTTGATCCATGTGCTTACCGTGCCGACGCGAGCTGGCACGTTGTATGAGGTGGACATGCGACTCCGGCCGAGCGGTCGCTCCGGACTATTGGTGAGTCGCCTATCGGCGTTCGCCGACTATCAGCAAAAGCAGGCGTGGACGTGGGAGCATCAGGCCATGATCCGTGCTCGAGCAGTGGCGGGCGATGCGACACTCAAACAGGCATTCGAAGGCTTTCGTCTCGCGTTTTTGTCGCAGCAACGGCCGATCGACACTCTTCGCCGCGACGTGCGCAGCATGCGCATACGCATGAAAAAGGAGCTCGATAAAAGCACGGCCAGCCACTTTGATCTCAAGCAGGGCGATGGAGGCATCGTGGATCTTGAGTTTCTCGTTCAGTTCTTGGTGCTTGCGCATGCCGCACAGTTGCCCGATCTGGCCGTGTTTAGCGATAACGTGCGGCAGTTGGAAGCCATCGAGCGCGCGGGTGTGCTTGATGTAGACGTGGCGCGGGCGCTGCGGGCTGCGTATTTGACCATGCGGCGACACTCGCATACTCAGGCGCTCGCCGGTGGATCCGTGCTCATCGATCAGAGTGCCATTCGCGAGGAGCGCGCCCTGGTCACGGCTCAGTTCAACGCTCAGGCGCTGGCGCCTGAATCGTCGCCTGATATACTTTCTTAACCCGGCTCCACTTTTTAAAAGGCCTGACCGTGACTAATTCTCAAACCACCCACAGCGGCAAACCGACTCAGCCCAACACTCATAACGCTTACACCGTGACCATCGATGATTTGCCACTGCATTGCCCGTTGCCGGGCACGAGTCTGTGGAATTCCCATCCGCGTGTCTATTTGCCCATTGAAAAGACGGGCACCGCCAAATGTCCGTATTGTGGGGCGGTGTATACGCTGAGCCGGTAGGTCGAGACTGATTCGTAATGAGTAATCCAAACAGACGAGTGACGCTGTGATCATCGTAACCGGCGGTGCCGGTTTTATCGGCAGCAATATCGTTGCGTATCTCAACGCCCACACCAGCGAAGACGTAATGGTGGTGGACGATCTTACCGATGGGACCAAATTTCGGAATTTGATTGACGCCGATCTTGTGGATTATCTCGACAAGGACGATTTTCTGGGCCGCGTAAAACGGAACGAATCGTTTGGCCAGGTGCGCGCCATTATCCATCAGGGTGCGTGCTCGGCGACGACCGAGTGGGATGGCAAGTACATGATGGACGTGAACTATCATTATTCGTGTGCCTTATTGGACTATTGCGAGCGGCACCAAATACCGCTGATCTATGCGTCTTCGGCCGCGGTTTACGGCGGTAGCGATACATTTGCAGAACGCGTCGAGTTTGAACGGCCGTTAAATGTTTATGGATATTCCAAGCTACTCTTTGATCAACGCGTCCGGCGCCGGCTGGTTCAATCCAAGGCTCAGGTAGTGGGACTGCGATACTTCAACGTCTATGGGCCGCATGAGCAGCATAAAGGGTCAATGGCGAGCGTGGCCTATCACTTTTCCAACCAGATCCAAGACGGCGGTGTGTGTCGTCTGTTTGAGGGGCATGACGGGTACCGCTCCGGCGAGCAGCGTCGTGATTTTGTGTTCGTTGACGATGTGTGCCGAGTGGTTGGCTGGTTGCTCAATACGCCTTCCGTGTCGGGCGTTTTTAATGTCGGCACCGGGCGCAGTCAGACGTTTAATGACGTGGCGCAGGCGGTGATCGGTTGGCATGGCGGCGGCCAAATTCAGTACATTCCGTTTCCTGACCATCTCGACGGCCGCTATCAGAGCTTCACCCAAGCCGACCTGACCCAATTGCGTGCCGCGGGTTACGACGGTGAGTTCGCGGATGTGGCGACGGGCACGCACGCCTACTTGGATCGGATGCTGGGAGGACGGTGACCGAACCACGCGTACTCATCGTGGGACCGGCCTGGGTTGGGGATATGGTCATGGCCCACGCTCTGGTGCAAACGGTGGCCCGTAAACAGCCGGGAGCATCAATCGATATTGTCGCGCCCGCTTGGTCCGAACCGCTGATTGAACGGATGCCGGGCGTGCGGCGGGCCATTCCGCTACCGCTTGGGCACGGTCAATTTGGCTGGTCGGTACGCAAACAATTGGGTCGCGCTTTGCGGGTCGAACGCTACAGCCAAGCGATCATAATCCCACGTTCTTTCAAGGCCGCGCTTGTACCGTTTTTTGCTGGCATTCCGATGCGCACCGGGTACAAAGGTGAAGGTCGCTACGGTTTGCTTAACGACATTCGGCCGCTCGACAAAAGCGTGCTGGACGGCACGGCCAAGCGCTATGTAGCGCTGGGTCACGACCGCACAGCGGTTCAACCACAGCCGGTGCCGACGCCGGTATTGACCGCCTACCAGGACAGCAATGTACTCGATCGTTTGGGTTTGGCCCGCGCGAAGACCGTGGCGTTGATGCCCGGCGCGGAATACGGCCCGGCGAAGCAATGGCCTGTGGTTCATTTTCGGGCGCTGGCAGAGCGTCTGGCCGCCAACGATTTTCAAGTCATTGTGGTCGGTTCGAGCAAAGAACAAGCGTTGGGAGAACGGATCGTGAGCGGACTGCCAAAGACCGTTCATAATGTGTGTGGTCAAACCTCGCTTGTCGAGGCCATCGACCTCTTGTCTAGCGCGGATGTGGCGGTGAGCAATGATTCGGGGCTGATGCATGTAGCGGCAGCCGTTGGGTGCTCGGTGGTCGGCTTGTATGGTTCCTCCTCGCCCGTGTTCACGCCACCGCTCACCGAGAATAAACAAATCGTGAGCCAAAACCTGTCGTGCAGCCCCTGTTTCAAGCGAGTCTGCCCGCTTGGGCACACGCGCTGCCTCAACGATATGACGCCCGACGAGGTGTTTACGGCGGTGTCGACGCTTCGTACACATTAAGCCGTGGCGACTGAGCGCGCGATGGGAGGCGCTTTGCACCGACGGGCTGCGGCGAATCGACGCGGGGAGATGTCATGGGTGATTTCCGCACGGGCGGCGTGTTACGCATCGGTGTTGAGCGCACGCGCAAGCGCCTCGGTGACGTCGGTCAGTTGAATCAGGTGCATGGCATCGGGATGACGAACCCGTTGCCCCCAACGAACCTCGTCGACGCCTTTCCCCAAAAATCGATTCACGGCATCTGGGTAGCGATCGGCGGCTAGTGCCTGATAGCGCCAAGGGCCCGTGCGAAGTCGATTCGATGTCGCGAACAAACCGACAACCGGCGTGCCCACACCATTGGCCATGTGGGCCGGACCCGAATCTGGGCATACCACCACGCGCGCACGGGCGATTAGGGCGAGCAACTGCGGCAAGGAGGTTTGACCAATCAGGTTAGTGCAGGGCACTGATTCACCGATCGCCTGGCCGTATTCGTGCTCTCGGCTCGTATCGCCGCCGGTCAACATGACCGAGAGACCGAATGTATCCATAGCGTGCTGTGCGAGTGCCACATAGTTGTCGACGGACCAATTACGAAAATTTCGTCGTCGATCACTACTGCATGGGCTGATGATCAAAGTGGGTGAAACGATGTGTCGCGCGGCAAAGGCGTCGGCGTCGGCGTCGATCGGAAGATCCCAGCAGGGCGGCGCCGGCGTTGCGCCAAGGTGCATCGCGAACTGCAAGAACCCATCCACCACATGACTGCGCGGGCGCGGTGCGATGCGCTCGGTGCAGAACCAGCGCTGGAAATCTCGCGCCCTGGCTCGGTCGAAGCCCACCTTTCGAGTCGCTCGGATATAGCGGCTCAACAAGTTTGCTCGCATTGACGCGTGCATGTGTAACAGCACATCGAAGTGCCTGGCACGCAACGACGCCTTGAGCGCTTGTTGCGACTGGCTGTCGCCACTTTTATCAACAATGATAAACTCAACGCCGGGAAACGCGCCGAGTAAGCGATGCTCCGTTGCGCCGATGATCCAAGTGATCGTGGCGTCGGGAAAGGTGCTCTGCAGTTGTCGGACGGTGGGCACCACGTTACAGGTGTCGCCAATGGCCGAAAGCCTGAGCACGCAGATTGATTGCGGCGAAGTGGGATTCACGCGTTTCCCGTCAGGGTTTGTCTATGCGATTGGGATCGTAGCCGATGGCTGAAAGTAGCGCAAAGCAAAATGAAGCGCGCGATGGCGTGCACCGTTGGCAAAGCGGACCGCGCGTCGTGTTGTATGTAAAGGCACTGGCGGCGATTGAGCCGGAGCAGCTATTTGATCCGGATGCGTGGCCGCACATCGAACGCGTCGGCACGGGTCGTGGGGCCAACTGGTTCATCGGAAACGGGCAGGATGAGTGTGTGCTGCGGCACTTTCAGCGAGGCGGGGCCCTTGCGCGCGTGCTCGGCGACAAGTACTGGTTTCGTGGGGAGCAAGCGGTGCGCAGTATGGCCGAGTTTCGTTTACTGCGCGTAATACATGAAAAGGGACTGCCTGTTCCCGAGCCGTTGGCGGCCGGTTTTCACCGACATGGGCGTTGGTATACCGCGCAGCTGATTACCCGACGCATTCCCGATGCCCGCGCCTGGTCCGAACTGGTAACGCGTGAATCCGGCGACGCGACGTCGGATAAGCGGTGGGCTGAAATCGGCGCGACGATTGCCCGATTGCATGGCGCGGGAGTTGATCATGTGGATCTCAACGCACACAACATTCTTGTTGATGCTCGCGACGCGGTGTTTATTATTGATTTCGATAAATGCGTTGAGCGACCGCCCGAGCGAGATTGGCAGCAGGCCAATATCGCTCGTTTGAAGCGCTCTCTACTGAAAATTTTGCCTGACAGCAAGGTGCTGACACGCGGTTGGCCACATTTGCTCGCCGCGTACGAGCGTTCGTTGCTCGGTTCGCGTTGAATCATGGCGTGGGCCGACGAGGTCAGTCGTAAAAGCCAGGCTGATCTTTGAAGCGACGATGCATCCACAAATATTGTTCGGGGGCTTCGAGCACATGTGCTTCAAATACTTGATTGATGCGCGTGGCGTTAGCGAGAGAGTTATCGCCTGGGAAATCGTCAAGCGCTGGAAAGAGCATGATGCGATAGCCACTGCCATCGGCTTTACGTACCGGTAAAAAGGGTACAACCTGAGCGCCGGTATTCCGCGTAAGACGCTCGGTGCCGGTGTTGGTGGGCGCCGGATGACCGAAGAACGGCGCCAGTACGTGGCCTTTTCGCACATAGGCCTGATCGGGCATATACAGGACGGTGCGTCCTTCTTTGAGGCTGCGCAGCATCTGTCGGAAGTCGCCGCGCTTGATCACCCTTCGCGCCCAGCGCTCACGTTTGCGCCGCATGACTTCCTCAAAAAGCGGGTTTTCGAACTTTCGGTACATCGCATCAAACTCGGCGTGTCGCGTGAGCAAGACACCGCCAATTTCAATCGTCGTGAAGTGACCGGCCAAGAGCACGACGCCGCAGCCTCGAGCCTGCGCCGCTTGTAGATGCTCCAGGCCCACCAATTCGGTGAGTTCGCGCAGTCGTTTTTCGGAACCCCACCAGGCCAATGAAATTTCCATCAGTGCCGTGCCGATAGATTGCAGGTGTTCTTTGACGAGACGCGCTTGCTCCTGCTCGGATAAATCGGCAAAACACTTGGCGATGTTGCGTTCGGCGATACGACGCCGTTTGGGAATGGCGTAGTACGCCAGCCTGCCCAGCAGGCGCCCGATCAGCATGAGGCCACGATACGGCAACCAGCTGCTCAGACGCATGAAGCCGAGACCGAGCCAGACCGGCCAGTAGCGGGGTCCCAGAAAGCGGGTGAGGGGTACGTTGGGTGTAGGCGTAGTGTCGGACACAGCCGAAGTGTACCCGGCGGCGCGCACGGGTTGTAGCGTGAAGACGGGGTATACGTTCCAATTGTAGGTATACTGCACGCGTTATTTACCTACCGGAAGGAGCCATGACGCTCACTGTTCCCGATTTTTCCGCAAGCCGCGTGCTGGTCGCTGGCGATGTCATGTTGGATCGCTATTGGCTTGGTCCGACCTCGCGCATATCCCCTGAAGCGCCGGTGCCGGTCGTCAACATTGAAGGCCATGAGGATCGCGCAGGCGGCGCGGCCAATGTGGCCACCAATTTGCGCGCGCTCGACGCAGTCTGCGCGGTCAGTGGTGTGATCGGTAATGACGAGGAGGGGCACGTGCTCGAGCGCTTGCTGAGCGATGCGGGTGTGACGAGCTTGCTCGAACACGGTGCGCCGCGCACCATCACAAAACTGCGCGTGTTGAGCCGCAACCAGCAACTGATTCGGCTTGATCGCGAAGATCGGGCGGATGCGGTCGACGCGATCTCGATCGACGCGTTTAAGGCCGGGCTGGCCGCAGCAAATGTGGTGGTGTTATCGGACTACGCCAAAGGCGCGTTGCGCGATCCGCTGACGTTGATCGAGCAGGCGCGAGCGGCAGGAAAACCGGTGCTCGTTGATCCAAAAGGGGCGCAGTTTGAGAAGTACAGTGGCGCCACACTGCTGACGCCAAACCTCAGCGAATTTGAAGCGGTGGTGGGCCAATGTCATTCGGATGATGAGTTGGTTCAAAAGGGTCGCGAGCTGTGCCGCCGCCTCTCTGTTCAGGCGATGCTGGTCACGCGCTCGGCTCAAGGCATGACGCTCATCGAAGCGGACAAGAGCACGCACTTTGCGGCCGCGGCACGTGAGGTTTACGACGTGACGGGTGCGGGCGACACAGTCATCGCGACGCTTGCCGCCGCGCTTGGCGCGGGTGCGACCCTGGAGCAAAGCGTGGCGCTGGCAAATCTTGCTGCCAGTATCGTCGTGGGCAAGCTCGGAGTCGCCACGGTGTCGCGTTCCGAATTACGTCAGGCCCTCCATCGACGGGGTACCGGCGGTCGCAGCACACTCACACCAACCCAGTTAGAACAGGCGGTAAACGAGGCGCGTGCGCGCGGAGAAAGGCTGGTATTTACCAACGGCTGTTTCGATTTACTGCATGCCGGTCACGTGGCCTATCTGGAAGAGGCCAAAGCGTTGGGCCATCGGCTTATTGTGGCGGTAAACGACGACGATTCGGTGCGTCGCCTGAAGGGGGAGGGCCGCCCGGTCAATTCACTTGAAGATCGCATGGCCGTATTGAGCGGATTGGCCTCCGTCGATTGGGTAACGTCATTTGGAGACGACACACCCTTAGCGCTGATCGAAACACTCAGTCCCGATGTGTTGGTCAAGGGTGGTGACTACGAGGCAGACGCCATTGTCGGTGCTGATTGGGTCCGACAGAGCGGTGGCGACGTCAAGGTATTGACCTTCAAGGCCGGTCGCTCAACCACCGAACTCATCGCGGCTATTCAGCGAATGCGATGACCCGATTTTTATACATTACACTGTCGTATTTACTCGCGCCGGTTGTTCTGCTGTTTTTGGTCTGGCGGGGCTTTCGCAATCGAGCCTATTGGGATCGCTTGCCGGAACGCTTCGGGTTTGGCCTGCCGAATTACAACCGGGAGTGCATTTGGGTGCACGCCGTGTCGGTCGGCGAGGTGCAGGCGTGTAAGGAGCTAGTCGAGCGGTTACTTCGGCAGAACCCCGATCTGCCGCTGCTGATTACCACGATGACGCCGACCGGCAGTGCTCGCGTGAACGCCATATTTGGTGAACGTGTGCGCCATCACTATGCGCCTTACGACTTACCCGGTTCGGTGTCACGATTCTTTGCCCGAGTGAAACCGCGCATCATGATTGTGGTGGAAACCGAACTTTGGCCAACGCTGTATCACGAGTGTGGTCGACGGGACGTGCCGCTGATTTTGGCCAGTGCACGTATTTCACCACCGTCGGTCAAGAAGTACCGGCGTTTCATCGGCTTATTCAAAGAAGCGCTTTCTCACGGGATTGTGATTGCAGCACAAAGCGAGGCCGACGCCGAGCGTTTTCGCGATTTGGGCGCCAACCCAGAGCGCACCCATACAACGGGCAACATTAAATTTGATTTTGAACTCAGCGAATCGGTGCGCCGGAACGGCAAGGTGGCGCGCGCGCTGCATGCGCCAAATCGACCTGTCGTGTTGGCGGCGAGCACCCACGACGGCGAGGAGCCCATGGTGCTCGACGCCATGGATGATGTGTGGCAACGCTACCCTGAAACGCTGCTAATTTTGGCCCCGCGGCACCCCGAGCGTCTCGCCTACGTAGAAGGACTGATGGAAGGACACGGATTGCGTTTCGTCACTCGCACCAGCGGTTCGGCCGCTACTGACGCGACGGCTATTTTGCTTCTGGACACGCTGGGAGAGTTGCGCGACTACTACGCGGCGTGCGATGTCGCGTTTGTGGGTGGCAGTCTGGTGCCGGTGGGCGGCCACAACTTATTGGAGCCTGCGGTGCTGGGCAAGCCGGTAATTACCGGCCCGCATCTATACAACACCGAGGATATTGCTTCGAAGTTTCTGGCTGCTGGCGCCATGAACACCGTCAGTGATGCGGCCGGTCTGGGCGCCGAAATGGTTCGTTTGCTCGGCGATCCAGACGCTCGTTTGCGACAGGGCGAGGCGGGCAAAAAAGTGGTGGAAGAGAATCGCGGCGCGCTCGATCGCTTGTTACGCCTTATTGAACCGCTGCTGATCGAGCATCGGTAACCCACACACCCGTGGTCGCTTAAGAGCTCGCCAGTAAGTCGGTGCATCGATTGGTGACGTGTATTGGCCTAAAAAAAACGCCGATACGAATGATCGGCGTTTGGTTTGGAGTGGTTGTCGATGTTATTCACTGCGACTGGTTTCAAGCCAATCACTGATTTGCTGCAGATCGGCCCCGGACAGTGTTCCCGCCGCCCGCTTAAGGTTGATCAGGTTCACCAGGTAGTCGTAGCGTGACTGGTAGAAGTTGACCTGGGCACGCAGTAGATCGCGTCGGGAGTTGAGAACGTCGACACTGGTGCGCGTGCCGACATCGAATCCGGCCTCGGTGGCCGATAATGCAGTCTCGCTAGATTTCACCGCCTCTTTGAGCGCTTTGACTCGTGAAATCTCGGCGAGCACGCTCAGATACGCGTCGCGTGTCTGTCGTTCTGTCTCGCGCGCTATGCGTTCCAATCGCTGCTGAGCCGCTTCTTTGTTGTAGACCGCCTGGCGTACCCGCGACGACACCGCGCCACCGCTGTAGATTGGTACGTTGAACTGAAGTGAGATGGTGTCGCTGTTGCTGTCCTGATCGTTGCTACCGGGTGTGCTCACGCCCATTACGGTGTTGAGGGAGTTACCGTCTGAGTCAAACTCACCGTGTGTGAGCACCAGATCCAACGTGGGGTAATGCCCTGTGCGCTGGGAGCGCACATCGTCGTTGGCAATCTGTACCGCAATGCGACTGGCCTCAAGATTGAGATTTTGCGCCATGGCTTTCTCTACCCAGGCGTCTTCATTGGCGGGGTCGGGATTCATCAGGGGCAGGTCCTCACCGGGGGCCACCAGATCGTCGACGCGCTGGCCAATAATTTCGCGCAGGCTCTCAATGGCGATGGCGAGCTGACGTTTCGAGGCGATTTCGGCCGCAACGGACTGATCGTACGCCGCACGAGACTCGAGTACGTCGGTAATCGCGATCAGCCCGACTTCGAAACGGGTCTCGTTTTGTTCAAGCTGGCGCTTAATGGCCTCTTTGTTCAGCGTTTCGGCGTCCAAACTATCGCGCGCGGCTAACGCCGAAAAGTAACTGCTCGTGACCCGAACAGCCAGATCCTGTTCGGCCGCCGCAAATGTGGCCTCCGCCTGTGCGACGCTCTTATCGGCGCGCTTCAACGCGATCCAACGGTCCCAGCGGAACAAGGGCTGCTGCAGTCGAAGTTGATACGCCAACGAGGTGGTGTCGCTGTCGCTGTTGGTTTCAACGGTCGTGCCGAGGCTCGGGGAGAAATTGGAAAAGACCCCGTCGGAGGACTGATCGTCATAGTTGCCGCCAAGGTTGATAAGCGGCAACAATCCGGCCCTGGCCTGCGGTTTCGTCTCGAGCGTCGCCAATCGGTTGGCCGCGGCCTCCTTCAGCAGGGGGTCGCTGGCCGTGGCCATCTCGTAGACCTCCATGAGGTTCTCCGCCGTTGCAGGCATTGATGTTAAGCCACTGATAAATATTGTGAAAAGTATAAAATTTGCACGTTTCATAACGAGTTCCGTGTGAAGTTCCAGCGTCTCTGCCAGGTGTTATAGTTCACTATATCACTATATCGCCTAAGCGTAAACCACCGCGGCCACCACGCCGCGATCAGTATGTTGGTATGGATGAGTCAACCTGCTCAGACCAGGCTTGAATGCCGCCTTCGAGGTTAACGACGTCGCTAAAGCCTTGTTGTTCAAGGTAGTGAACAACCCGGGCGCTGCGCACACCGCCGTGGCACATCACTATGAGTTCACGACCGCGCAATTGGTCGCGCAAAGATTCGACCCTGTCGGGGATGGTGGCCATGGGCATGTCGATTGTCTGATCGAGACGCGCAAGATCGAGCTCCCAGGGTTCACGCACATCTAAGATGACGACCGGTTCATCGGATTTAAGTTGCCGCGCAACGGCGGCGGCTGAGCGTTGCTGCATATTAAAAGTCGAATTCGTCGGGTTCATGAAGGCCCGCGAGGCGGGGCAAAGTGGTTTCAAACAGATTGCGTGTGAGCGTTTGACTGGCATCGACTCGGGTAGCGAGCTGCGCGGTCATGACAGGCGCATCACCCACCACTACAAACAGACGTCCACCGGGATTGAGTAGGTCCAGATAGCCCGGATCGAGTTCGGGCAATGAGCCGGTAAAAACCACCACGTCGTAGCGGCGCTCGCCATCGGGGGCAAAATTGCTGCGCTGTTCAAAGGACACATTCTTGAGCGCCAGATCCTCGCAGCGCTGCGAGGCTTGAGCAATAAAGTCGCCCAGCGTATCGAGGCTAACCACCCGTTTTGCCAGGTGCGCCAAGCAGGCGGTGAGGTAGCCACTGCCGGTGCCAATTTCAAGGACTGTGTCGGTCGGCTGCACGTCCAGACTCTGGAGAATGCGGCCCGCGACTGACGGAGACAGCATGTCTCGATTGTGGCCCAGAGGGATGCGATGCTCGGCAAACGCCACTGACTGGTACGCCAACGGCACGAAGCGATTGCGGGGAATCTCGGTCATTGCACGCAGTACGCGTGGATCGAGGACGTCCCAGGCGCGAATTTGCTGCTTGACCATTTGATTCAATGAAAACTCGACATTCATGATGGCCCTTTGCACTCGTCAGTAGTGGATTGATGTGGCTTAAAAAAGGTGTGTTGGATGGTTGAAGATTATGGTTAAACCGACTGCACTTCACCACCCCTTAGTATATCCTTGAGCCACGCATGAGTCTGCATTGGGGCTCTATTTTTATCGCGCAATACGGGGACACGACGCACACCTAAGCGTCGGTCGCTGGGGGATTTATTTGATGAGTGCTAATCCGGCAGAGATGGCGAGCGCCTCCGAGCGCCTGGGCGAGGAAGCGACGCGTCCGCATCCCAACTCCCGCAAACTTTATGTGAAAGGCAGCCGCGATGATATTCGCGTTGGTATGCGCGAAATTAGTGTCGAACGCACGCCGACGCTGTTCGGTGGCGAAGAAAATCCACCGATTACCGTTTACGACACATCGGGACCGTATACCGACCCCAATGCGGACATTGATTTGTTAGCCGGATTGCCGGCGCTGCGCCTTCCCTGGATAGAGGAGCGTGGCGATACTGAGTTGCTCGCGAGGGGTTCCTCGTCGTACTCAGCGACGCGCCTAGCCGACAGCAAACTCGACAACGTACGATTTCCCGTCGCGTCGCGTATCCGTCGAGCGCGTCAAGGCGCGAATGTCACGCAAATGCACTATGCGAGACGCGGCATTGTCACGCCGGAAATGGAGTACGTCGCGATTCGCGAGAATCGCCGTTTTGAGGAAATGCGTGACGCGTACGAAAAGGGTGGATTGCTCAGACGTCACCCAGGTCAGAGCTTTGGCGCGAATCTTCCGGAAATCGTGACGCCTGAGTTTGTGCGTAGCGAGATTGCGGCAGGGCGCGCAATTATCCCAAATAATATTAACCATCCTGAATCCGAGCCCATGATTATTGGGCGCAACTTCCGCGTGAAGATCAATGCGAACATTGGCAATTCGGCGGTCACCTCGTCAATTGCCGAAGAGGTTGAAAAATTGGTCTGGTCCCTGCGTTTTGGCGGCGACACCATTATGGATTTGTCGACCGGCAAAAATATTCATGAAACGCGTGAGTGGCTGTTGCGTAACTCGCCGGTACCGATCGGTACTGTGCCAATCTATCAGGCGCTTGAAAAAGTAAACGGTAAAGCCGAGCAGCTGACGTGGGAGATATTCCGCGACACGCTAATCGAGCAGGCTGAGCAGGGGGTGGATTACTTTACGATTCATGCCGGCGTGCGCCTACAGTACGTGCCGCTTACTGCTAATCGCGTGACCGGCATTGTGTCGCGTGGTGGCTCGATTATGGCCAAGTGGTGCCTCGCTCATCATCAAGAGAGTTTCTTGTACACGCGTTTTGATGAAATTTGCGAGATCATGAAAGCCTATGACGTTGCGTTTTCGCTCGGAGACGGTCTGCGTCCTGGCTCGATTGCCGACGCCAACGATGCGGCGCAGTTCGGTGAGTTGGAAACATTGGGCGAGCTTACGAAACTTGCCTGGGAGCACGATGTGCAGGTCATGATCGAAGGGCCGGGTCACGTGCCGATGCAGCTTATCAAAGAAAATATGGAGAAAGAGCTCAAGGAGTGCTACGAGGCACCGTTTTACACACTTGGGCCACTCACAACCGATATTGCTCCGGGCTATGACCACATCACGTCGGCCATTGGCGCCGCGCAAATTGGGTGGTACGGCACGGCAATGCTGTGCTATGTCACTCCTAAAGAACATTTGGGTCTGCCCGATCGCGATGATGTGCGGGAGGGTCTGGTCACGTATCGACTGGCGGCGCATGCCGCCGACCTGGCGAAAGGTCTACCGGTTGCACAGGTGCGCGATAACGCGCTGTCCAAAGCGCGCTTCGAGTTTCGCTGGGATGATCAATTCAATTTGAGTCTCGATCCGGAAAAGGCCAAAAGCTTTCACGATGAGACGCTACCCAAAGAAGCGCACAAAGTGGCCCACTTCTGCTCGATGTGTGGCCCAAATTTTTGCTCAATGAAAATAACACAAGACGTGCGGGATTATGCTGCCAAGCAAGGCCTCGGAAATGTAAATGAGGCCATCACCAAAGGTATGGAAGAAAAAGCGAAGGAATTCGTGAAGCAGGGCGGTGAGGTTTACAGTAAAGCGTAAGAGAAAGCGTGCGCGCAGCAAACCCGCTTGCTGCGTCGCTTTTGTCTGCGCGTAGGACGACATTTTGATTTTGCGTCGGCGACTAACGTCAAGAATAAAAGATCTACACGCCGAAATTGCACAAATAGCTGAGCAGCGCCAATTTCATCGGCGTGTAAAAGTCTCGGGTGCGGATGAGCTGGGTGAGCTTGAAGAAACGGTCAACTCGATTATCGACGTGTTCGATGATCGCGGTGGGCAGTTAACCGAGCGCGAAAGCCTGTTCAGAAATCTTGCCGAGAGCGTGCAAGAGTCGATCATTGTTCATCGCGGCGAGGTGATTTATGCCAACCCAAAGTCGGCATCGCTTCGGGGTGTGCGTCAGCGCGACCTGCCGGGCACATCCGTTCTTGAGCTGATTCATCCCGCGCACCGTACGCAGGCCGCCCAGCTTTTTACGCAGCGGTTGGCGGGCAATAATGCCCCAGACCGTTACGAAATGCGCATGCTGAATCGTGATGGCAGTGGCTTTTGGGTGGAAGTGTCGGACACCATTATTGATTATGAAGGTGAGCCGGCAATTTTATCGGCCATGTTTGATATCACTCATCGGCGCGAAGAGGAGCAGCTCATGCAGGCTGCCCGGGATCGAGCGGAAGTAACACTTGCCTCGATCACCGACGGCGTGCTCACCACTGATCTGGAAGGATTGATCGACTACGTTAACGATGCGGCGGTGGCGATGATCGGATTGCCGCGTAGTGACATCATTGGCCGACCACTGACCGCCAGCGTCAATCTTGTGGACGAGACGGACCGCAAGCCGTTCGCGGATCCGGTGGATACCGCGCTGCGTGAGGGGCGCAAAATCAACCTTGGCCGCAAAGCCATGATGCTGTCGGCCGATGGTGCCGAGCACTTTGTCGAAGTGACAGTCAATCCGCTTACGCTCGGTGAAGATCAAGACCCGGCCAGTACCCATGTCAACGCGCAAGCGGGTTGCGTTGTGGTGTTGCATGATGTCACCGAACTACGTGGTCTGGCGAAGCAGATGTCATACCAAGCCAGTCATGATGCCCTCACAGGTTTGACTAATCGACGCGAGTTTGAACGCCGCGTTGGAGAGCTCGTGGACGCCAGTCATGAGGACAACACCACGCACATAATTTGCTACATGGACCTTGACCGATTTAAGGCGGTCAATGACACGAGTGGCCATGCTGCGGGCGATAACATGTTGCGCCAGGTGGCGAAGATTATTCGTGAGCAGGTGCGCGATTCCGATATGGTGGCGCGTCTGGGCGGTGACGAGTTCGGCATGTTACTGGTGGGCTGCCCGCTTGAGAAAGCGCGTCAAATTGCCGACGACGTGTGTGCAGCGGTGCGCGACTATCGTTTTTTCTGGCGTGATCAGGTGTTCAGCGTAGGGGTCAGCATTGGCCTTGTTGAGATCGGCCATGAAAGCGGGACGATAGAAGATGTGATTGCCGCCGCCGACTCGGCTTGCTATGTCGCCAAACAACAGGGGCGGTCGCAGGTGCATGTGTACTCAGCGAAGGACGAGGCTGTGGCGCGGCACAAAGGCGAAATCGCTTGGTTGCAGCAACTGCAGCATGCGCTCAAGGATGATGGCTTTATCATTTATGCGCAGCCTATCGTCGCAATGGATTTACGTCGTCAGGGTGGTCTGGGCATCGAGATTCTGTTGCGTATGCGGAATCATCGCGGGCAACTTGTTGCGCCCAGTGAGTTTTTGGAGGCGGCGCACCGCTATAACCTAATGCCGGCGATCGACCGCTGGGTTGTACTCAATACCTTGACGGCGTTGGGCAGTGAAGGATTGCCGCTGGAGAGCGGCAGTCGGTGCACCATTAATTTATCGGGGCAAACACTCAGCGACAATCAGTTTTTAGAGTTTGTTGTTGAATGCATGGACGAATGCGGCGTGCTGCCGGAAATGCTGTGTTTTGAAGTGAAAGAAAGTTCGGTCATTACCAATATGAGCCAGGCACAGCGCTTTATCGCGGTGCTTCATAGCATGGGTTGTCAATTTGCGCTGGACAATTTTGGTACGGGCCTGGGGTCGTTTGCCAACCTCAAAAACCTCAAGATGGACTACCTCAAGATTGATGGCGAGTTCAGTCGCAATATCGCCCACGATAAGATTAATCAGGCGATGGTCACTGCGATTGTTAAGTTGGCGCGCAGTCTCGACATTCAGGTCATTGCTGAAAAAGTCGATTCCAAAGATTCGCTCGACACATTGCGCTATATCGGCGTGGATTTTGCTCAGGGCTACTATATGGGTGAGCCCGCGCCCATTTGACGTTTTGATTGATTTTACCTGGCTTGGTGCGCAATCGACCGCTCGTGCCGCGTGCATTTGTTGTTCACACCGGTTACTTTGTGCACCTGAAACACAGGAGAGCAATCGATGGACAAACAGGAAATCGTCAAAGACTGGTTGCCACGCTACACCGGTATGCCGCTAGAAGCGTTTGGTGATTACGTTCTGCTCACCAATTTTGATAGCTATATCCGTCAGTTTGCCGATCGATTTCAATGCCGTCTCTACGGCGAAGATCGGCCGATGAAGGCCGCCACCAACGACGACGGTGTCACGATCGTCAACTTTGGTATCGGCTCTGCGAATGCCGCGACGATAATGGATCTTCTCAGCGCGCGGGATACCAAAGGCGTTCTGTTCCTCGGTAAGTGCGGTGGATTGAAAAAATCGACGGAAATCGGCAATTTTATACTGCCGATAGCGGCCATTCGTGGAGAAGGCACAAGCGATGATTATTTTCCGCGTGAAGTGCCCGCATTGCCATCGTTTAAACTGCACAAGTTTGTGTCAGAAAAACTCAATGAGCAGAATATTGAATATCGTACCGGGGTGATTTATACGACCAATCGTCGCGTTTGGGAGCATGACCAGGTCTTTCTGAATAAACTCAAACGCATGACGGCAATCGGCATCGATATGGAAACCGCGACCATTTTTATCGTTGGCCACCACAACGAAATCGCGCGTGGCGCGCTGTTGCTGGTGTCCGATGTGCCCACCACGCCGGAGGGGATTAAAACCGAGGAGCGCGATAAGAAAGTCACCGCCAATTTCGCAAATATGCACCTTGACCTAGGCATTGCCGCGATGACTGAAGTGGGTAATCGCGGCGAGAAGATCAAACATTTCAGCTACTGATTGACCGCGCACGCCGAACCATATAGCGCACCTCGTCACCCATCCCATCATTGCCGGGGTAGTGCGCAAACGTAAATCCCAATCGTTGATACAAAGCGATAGCACGGTGGTTATCGTCAAGAACAAACAGCGACTGCTCAGAAAGCCCTAAGCGTTGATGTCCGTCGTGCACGAGCCGCTCAATGAGCTGCTGCCCGAGCCGTTCACCGCGTCGGTTAGGGCAAATCACCAGGCGCCCCAAATGGCAGCGATTCAATCGGTCGTAGTATTGACCAAAACCCAAGACTTCCTGGTCATCGACCAAAAAATAACTGGCCAACACGCCAATTTGCGCATCCTCTTCCATCGATGTTCGCGACATGGGTATCCGCATGACCGGACCGCCCCAACGCCGTACGGCAGCGTCGTTGTCGAACCAACCGAAGAGTGTATCGAGACGTTCTGGGTTGGGTTCGACAAGACGCATGCGGCTTCCAGTGTGGTCGATAACAATAGGCCCACCTCCGCGCCAATCGGCGCACTGTCCGGCACGCGGAACACCCACAGCCGGCACGACCGGATTGTCAGCGTGCCGTGTTAGCTTAAGGCCCACGGCGCCGCCTCGCTGTCGTTTTGGCTGGATCGGGTGACACGCGCGGCAAAACAACCGGGTGCGGCATTGTGCAGATGAATATAGCGTACCCTCTCTTCCCCCAAAAGCGCTTCCAACACAGGCGGCAATGTCTCCCCTGGACACAGTTCCGCGCGACACAAATGGCCGTTTTGATCGAAGGCGCGCGATGCAATCATGCGCGAAGCAATTGACTTCGGCACCACGCCGGGTGCCGGCGTCGCTTGGCGCGCATCAAGGTCGATGTAGACGGCGTGGCGAGCGCGATACGGTGATCGGTGCGGGTGATGCTCGTAATTAATGAGCAGTAATCGGGTGCCGACCTTCGCGTCGGCGAGGCTGACCCGGCAAGGAAAGCCCGGCCGTTCATCAGCGACCACCCAAGACGCATGGTGTTGTGCGAGCTCCCGCTGAGTCATATGTCTAAACCGTTGAAATGGCTCGGGATTGAGAGCGTGGATCTGAAAGGTCATCGGGCTTCTCCGGGCGGGTGATGTACGGCAGAGTGCGGCAAAAGCCGGCGCCAGGCGACCCGAATGCTGATCGAAAACGACGCCGTTGACAGGATCTGGTCACCAACCCTTCATTTTCAGCGTGATTGCAGTAGAATGGCGCCGCGATCTGGGCTTGATTAGGGACCTTCCGTGCCTTGGCCGCTCGCTGCTGCGCGCCCATTCAGGGGCCGACGGCAATCTGATTTTCTAATGACAATGACGGGTGAGGCGCCCCCGCATTTGCGGCGCGTGCACTGACAGACACCGTCAGGAGAGTATTGATGGATACTTCTATGATTCCTCTTATCGTGGGTGGCCTCGGACTGCTATCCGCACTGTTCATCTATATGGCAGTGGCGCGTTCGTCCGCAGGTGAAGGCGCCGTCGCCGACATTGCCGACCAAATTCACACGGGTGCGATGACCTTTATCAAGCGTGAATACACGTTGCTTTGGGGCTTCGCGATTATTGTGGCCGTGGCCATCGCGCTGTCAGAGCTTGGCATCAATACCGCGATCGCGTTTATTGTCGGCGCGTTCTGTTCGTCGGTTGCTGGCGGTATCGGGATGTACACCGCCACCAAGGCCAATGTTCGTACGACGGTGGCAGCGCGTGACAGTGGTGCAGCCAGCGCGCTGAGTTTGGCGTTCTACGGTGGCTCCATTATGGGTCTTACCGTGGCGGCGATGGGTCTTTTAGGGCTCGGCTCATTGTATATGGCGTTCGGTGGCAATGCGGAAACGGCTCACGTTCTGCACGGCTTCGGCATGGGTGGTTCGGTCGTTGCGTTGTTTTCGCGCGTGGGCGGCGGCATCTTCACCAAAAGTGCGGATGTGGGGGCTGATCTGGTCGGTAAAATTGAGGCCGGTATTCCCGAAGACGATCCCCGTAACCCGGGCGTAATCGCCGACAACGTCGGCGACAACGTGGGTGATGTGGCCGGCATGGGTTCGGATATCTTTGAGTCCTACTGCGGTTCGATGATCGCCTCGATCGCGATTGCCTCGACGGCCACCGGTGCAGCGCTGGCGAGCATGCTTGATGGTGGCGACCGCGCTGATCTCATGGCGCTCCCATTGCTGCTGGCCTCTACCGGCCTGATTTGTTCGCTGTTGGGGATCTTTATCGTCAAGCTGTCGTCTGGCAGTGCGCCGGAAGCGGCGCTTCGCAAAGGCACATTCGGGGCCACGATCTTATTTATCGTCGCTGCGTACTTTGTGGTCGATAAAGTCGGTATCAGCAACGGTATTTGGATCGCTGTTCTCAGTGGCGCGGTTGGTGGCATCGTCATTGGCCTTGTCACCGAGTACTACACCGGTGCGGCACCAGTGCGAAAAATTGCCGCGTCAGGTGAAACCGGTCCGGCTACCGTGATGATCTCGGGTCTGGCCGTCGGCATGCAGTCGGTCGTGATTCCGTTGCTGACGATTTGCGCGATCATTTATGTGTCCAATGTCTACGCTGGCTTGTACGGCGTGGGGATCGCGGCTGTCGGCATGCTCGCCACAGTCGGTATTACGATGGCGATCGACGCCTACGGCCCCGTGGCTGACAACGCTGGCGGCATTGCTGAGATGGCGGGCATGGAAGACCGTGTGCGAGAAATCACCGATTCGCTCGACGAAGTGGGCAATACCACCGCGGCGATTGGTAAAGGCTTTGCCATTGGCGCTGCGGCGCTGGCAGCGCTGGCCATCATCACGGCATTCATTGAGACCATTGAATACAACAATGCCGATTTCGAATTGTTGCTCAATAATCCTATGGTGCTGATCGGTATTTTCCTGGGTGGTATCTTCCCGTTCCTAGTGGGCTCGATCACAATGAATGCGGTGGGCGATGCGGCCTTCGACATGATCAAAGAAATCCGTCGTCAGTTCCGTGACATTCCGGGGCTACTCGAGGGCAAAGCCAAGCCCGACACGGTGCGGTGTGTGGATATCGCCACAACGGCCGCGCTCAAGCGCATGATTCTTCCTGGACTGTTGGCGGTGCTGGCGCCCGTGGTGGTCGGTTTCGGTCTCGGGCCTGAAGCCCTGGGCGGGATGCTCGGTGGTGCGCTGCTTGGGTGTGTGTTGCTAGCGCTGTTTATGGCCAACGCCGGTGGTGCCTGGGATAACGCCAAGAAATACATCGAGAAAGGCAACCTGGGCGGCAAAGGATCGGATACGCACAAAGCGGCTGTCGTGGGTGACACCGTGGGCGACCCGTTCAAAGATACGTCGGGCCCAGCGATGAATATCCTCATCAATGTGATGGCGATTGTTAGCTTGGTTATTGCGCCCCTGCTGTAAGCACGCGCAACACGACAGTCTCGACAAAGGCCGCTCTGACGAGCGGCCTTTTTTTGTGGCAATGACCGCTCACCGGCGGAGGAGACCCTCCGCAAGCGGGGTCGTCACACAGCGGCACTGTGACGCGCTTGCAGTCGTCTACGCGGTGGGCGAGTGACTGGGTGGACGAGGTGTCAGATGCCCGGTTTTCACGTAAATCAGGCAGCCCTCATCCGACCGTGGGCGGTGTTCAGAGCCGTGTGGACTGCGCAGCCAGGTGCCCGCAGGATAATCGCCGTGCTCATCCTGAAACGTCCCTTCGAGCACCAAAATTTCCTCGCCGCCTTGATGACGGTGACGGTGAAAGCGAGTGCCGGCCTGCCAGCGCACCAGCGCTACCTGTTCGGTGCCATGAGCATGCAGTGGGAGAACGGACAACCCGTGTACTAAGCCGGGTGAAAAGGGTGTGCGCGTATCGAGGGCAAACTGCCGCGTGTCGCTGCTGGCAAATTGATGCAGTTTGACGAATATCGTGCAGCCGCTATCGCTATGCGGCGCATGGCGCGTGCCGATTGGGTTTCGCACATAGGTGCCCGCCGGAAAGTCGCCGTACTGATCGCTAAACACGCCGTCAAGCACCAGAAACTCTTCGCCCCCACTGTGCGTATGATTGCTGAACGAAGAGCCGGGCGCATAACGGACAATCGATGTGGCGTGACCGCTTTCGGCGCCCAGACGATCGAGCATGCGGCGCTCGACGCCGGCCATCGGCGAAGGAGTCCAGGCGACATCTTCCGGGCGCACGACCACGCGCTTTGAAAAGTCGGCGTTAAGGCGCATGGCGGCCTGTTGCTGACTCGTTGAAACGTCGGCTATCTCGATGGACCATTCTCGTTGCGGCCGCCAACGCTAGATTTTAAAACGTGTATTGAGTTTTTTTGGCACGGCCACGTTTTTAAGGGTCACGTAGCGCGGCAGACCATTTCGATAATGGGGATAGTCTTCGCCCTTGATCAGTGGTGCCAGATAGCGACGACCTGCTGCCGAGATGCCGAAGCCATCCCGAGTGATATAGCTTTTCGGCATCATTTTTTCTTTGTTGGCGACGCGTTTCAAATCGACCACGCCAACGCCCCAGCGATAGGGTTTGTCGGAGTGTCTCACCACGACCGGCATGACCGCGTTGTTGCCGCGAATCGCCAGCTCCACCGCGGCTTTGCCCATGGCATAGGCCTGATCGACATCGACTTTGGATGCGATGTGGCGGGCGGAGCGCTGCAGATAATCGGCGATTGCATAGTGGTATTTGTAGCCCCACTTGTCCTTGACCATTTGCGCGATGACTTGAGCCGCGCCACCGAGCTGCGCGTGGCCAAACGAATCTTTAGTGCCGGTTTCCGATAAAAATTTGCCGTTGGCGTGCCGGGCGCCTTCGGACACCACGATAACGCAATAGTCGTAGGCTTTGACGCATTCTTTGACGCGCTTGAGAAAGGCCTTCTTATCAAACGGCACTTCGGGGAATAGGATGATGTGCGGCGCGTCGCCCGGCTGTTCGCCAGCCAGACCGGCAGCGCCGGCGATCCAGCCCGCATGACGGCCCATCACTTCGAGCACGAAGACCTTGGTTGAGGTACGCGCCATCGACTGAACGTCAAGCGCAGCTTCCATCGTCGACACGGCAACATATTTTGCTACGGAACCAAAGCCTGGGCACACATCGGTCAACGGCAGGTCATTGTCGACCGTTTTGGGAACGCCGACGCAGATGATGGGATAGCCCATTTTTTTTCCGATCTGTGACACTTTATGGGCGGTATCCATGGAGTCGCCGCCGCCATTGTAAAAAAAGTAGCCAATGTCATGCGCCTTAAATACTTCGATTAGCCTCTCGTACTGCGCTTTGTTTTCTTCCAGACCTTTGAGCTTGTAGCGACAGGAGCCAAAGGCGCCACCCGGGGTATAGCGCAGTGCCGCGATGGCACGTGCGCTTTCTTTACTCGTGTCGATCATATCCTCGGTCAGAGCGCCAATAATGCCGTCCCGACCGGCATAGACCTTACCGATTACCGAGCGATTCTTGCGAGCGGTTTCGATAACGCCGCATGCGGAGGCGTTGATGACGGCGGTTACGCCGCCCGACTGAGCGTAGAACGCATTTTTCTTAGACATGATGATCCTTGTGGTCGGGTTTGCGCCTGAGAATACCGGAAATCCTGAAAACGGTCAGGGTTTGACCTTCCAGAGCGTTGTCGGTATTTTAACCGGCTCGCTGCCTAGGGGGCAGACAACCGATCAGAATGGGTGGAATGCCACCAACAGGAACAAAAAGCTATGAGAATCGTGATGTTAGGGGCACCAGGTTCGGGTAAGGGTACACAGGCTCAACTCCTGGTCGATAAACACCGCATACCGCAAATCTCCACCGGCGACCTGCTCCGCGAGGCTGCCGCCTCCGATACGCCACTGGGGCGCCAAGCCAAAGCCACCATGGACGCCGGTCACCTGGTGTCGGATGAGATCGTGTTGGGCATTATTCGGGAGCGGCTTCGCGAACCGGATGCCAAGCGAGGCTTCATTATGGACGGCTTCCCGCGAAACTTGGCCCAAGCTGAAGCCTTGGATGCCATGCTCGAAGAAATCGGACGTCCGCTTGACGCCGTGCTCTACATGGAAGTAGACAACGATCAGCTGATGCAACGTCTGGTTGGACGCCGCACCTGCATTAACTGCGGCAACGTCCATAACATATACACCTACCCACCGATTATCGAAGGACGCTGCGACAAATGCGGTCATCGTCTGCATCACCGCGCCGATGATAATGAGGAGACCATCGGTAATCGTCTGCGTGTTTATGAGCAGCACACGACACCACTAATCGAGTACTACACGAAACAGGAACTAACGGAAACCATTAACGCCGTCGGTGAAATCAATCAGATCTTCATACGCCTGCAGCGTTTCCTGAAGCAGTTCACTGGTAAGAAGTACGAGCAAAAACAGGCCGAAGCCGCTGAGGCACGCGCGGAAGCAAAGCGTGAAGCGAAACGACTTGAAGAGGAGCAAACGGCGGCGCTGGCGGCAATGATTGCGGAAAAAGCCGCCGAGGCGAAAGAGAGTAGCGGTAAGGCAAAGAAGAAACCCGCCAAGCAAGCGGCGGCCAAGAAGACCGCTAAAAAATCAACGACGAAGAAGAAAACGGCGAAGAAGGTTGCTAAAAAAGTGGCCAAGAAAACCGCCAAAAAGACTGCCAAAAAAGTGACGAAGAAAGTCGCTAAGAAAGTGGCGAAGAAAAAAGTCGCGAAAAAAGCAGCGAAGAAGAAGGTCGCGAAGAAGAAGGTGGCAAAGAAAGTCGCTAAGAAGGTTGCGAAGAAGAAAGTCGCTAAGAAAGTGGCGAAGAAGAAAGTGTCGAAGAAAAAAGTAGCGAAAAAAGCAGCGAAGAAGAAAGTCGCTAAGAAAAAGGCGGCAAAGAAAGTCGCTAAGAAGGTTACGAAGAAGAAAGTGGCGAAAAAGAAAGTAGCGAAGAAAGTCGCCAAGAAAAAAGTGGCGAAGAAGAAGGTTGCCAAAAAGACATCAAGCAAGAAAAAGGTGGCCAAGAAAGTGACTAAGAAGGCCGCCAAGAAGAAAGTCGCGAAGAAAAAACCAGCCAAGAAGAAGGTGGCGAAAAAAGCGGCGAAGAAGAAACCGGCAAAAAAGAAGGTAGCGAAAAAGATCGCTAAGAAAGCACCGAAGAGAGCGACCAAGAAGAAAGTATCAAAGAAAAAAACGACGAAGCGTAGTAAGCGACGATAAAAAAAGGCCGGCATTAGCCGGCCTTTTTTTTGTCTGCTTAAGCCGTTTTATTCGGCTTTCGCAAACTCCGGATAGGCTTCCAGTCCACATTCGTGAACATCGACGCCTTCGTACTCTTCGGCCTCTGAAACGCGTAGTCCGAGGATCTTGTTGAGGATGAACCAGACGATAAAGCTGGTTGCGAAGACCCAAGCAAATATTGCAGCAAGGCCAGTCAGCTGCGCCACCAGCGTCGCATCGGAATTGGTCAGGCAAACAGCGAGAAGACCCCACATACCCACAACACCGTGCACCGAAATGGCACCGACCGGATCGTCGATTCGCAGCTTATCGAGCAGCACAATCGAACCGACTACGATCAGGCCACCGACTGCTCCGATGAGGGTTGCCACAAGTGGTGTGGGCGTGAGCGGCTCAGCGGTGATCGCTACCAGACCCGCCAAAGCACCATTGAGCACCATCGTTAGGTCAGCTTTGCCAAACCAAATGCGCGATAACAACAGGGCGGCCAAGAGTCCCCCCACGGCGGCCATATTGGTGTTGACGAAAATCAGTGCAACCGCGTTAGCGTTGTCGACCCCCGTAATCTGCAGCTGAGAACCGCCGTTAAAGCCGAACCAACCCAACCACAGAATGAGCGTACCAATGGCGGCCAACGGTAGGTTCGCCCCTGGAATCGGCTTCACCCGTCCGTTTTTGTCGTACTTGCCTTTACGAGGCCCCAGAATGAGCACGCCGGCCAATGCGGCGGCCGCACCGCAAAGGTGCACAACGCCGGAACCGGCAAAGTCGAGGAATCCGAGCTCATTCAGCCAGCCACCGCCCCATTTCCAAAAGCCCTGTACCGGGTAGATGAAGCCGGTGAGTACTACCGCGAACGCGAAAAACGTCCAGAGCTTCATGCGTTCGGCCACGGCCCCGGAAACGATCGACATCGCAGTGGCAACAAACACGACTTGGAAAAAGAAGTCGGACAAGCCCGAGTAATAGGCGTCGCCGGCTTGGACAGCTTCGAGTGCGTTGTCGCTTTGACCGAGGATGTCTAACGCGCCGAGCGCATTGAACATACCGCCGGTAAAATCGTCACCCGGATACATGATCGCGTAGCCGCACAGCATGTACATCAGGCACGCAATTGAATAAAGGCCGACATTCTTGGTCAGGATCTCAGCGGTGTTTTTGGCCCGCACCAACCCTGACTCAAGCATCGTAAAGCCGGCCGCCATCCACATCACGAGCGCACCCATGACTAGGAAATAAAACGTATCGAGCGCATAGCTCACTTCAGCGACGCGGCTGGATAATTGTGTTAATTCTTCCATTGTGACTCCTAATAGTGGGATTAAACGGCTGCGTCGCCGGTTTCACCCGTGCGAATACGGGCAACGTGAACAAGATCGCTGACGAAAATTTTGCCGTCCCCGATTTTTCCTGTGCGTGCGGCGTTGGTGATCGCCTCAAGCACCTGGTCGGTCAGCTCATCCGCTACTGCGATTTCAATTTTTGTTTTGGGTAGAAAGTCGACCACGTACTCAGCACCGCGATACATCTCGGTGTGGCCACGTTGACGACCAAAACCTTTGACTTCCGTCACGGTGATTCCTTGCACCCCCACCTCGCCAAGTGCTTCTCGCACATCGTCGAGCTTGAAGGGTTTGATGATGGCAGTAATCATTTTCATGCGTATTTCCCTCTCCTGTGCCGTTAGAAGCTGAACGATTTGCCCAGCGAGAAAACGATCGACTCATCGGCATCGCCAATCAGGTCATCGTTGGCGAAGATGATGGCGACGCCCAGGTCAAAGCCACTCACTTCGGTGCCGTAGCCAAGCTCGAGATACTCGCCATCGGCGTCCTGACTAAACGAACCGAGTGTGGCGTAAAAGTCGTTGTGCTCAGCGGTCAAAGAAAAGAACGTGTAGTCCTGTGTGGGTCCGTCAAAATTGTCGTACTCGCCAATAGCAACATCGAGTGTGACGGCGCCATAGCCTGCGCTGAGATTGATTTCTTGATAGGTGTCATCGAAATCGCCGGTGTAGTAGTAGCCCGTAAAACCGATGCCGTAACTGAACTCACCGTATTCGCCACCGAATCCGAAATAGAGATCGACTTCCGCACCGTCGTCCACATCGGCTGCCCAGGTCCCGACATACCAGCCCGCATTTTCATAGTCCACGCCTAAAGAGGCAGAGGAATCGGATTGGAAGATCCCGCGAAAGTGGTAGTCGGAAGCCCAGCCAACGTTGCCAGACCATTCGGCATGAGAAGGGACGCTGAACGCCAATATCAGCGCGACAAACAGTTTCGGTTGTAATCGGATCATATCGATTCCTTTGCAGTGAACAGGACGCGCAGTGTTGGCGCGCGGGTCCGAATTGGACGCACTGCACAAAGCATGATCCGTGCCAACTTTTGACGGTTTAAAAATCAGTGATTTAAGAGGGAGGCGTGCGGTGGCGCGCACCTAATTAGTGCGCACTGGCCGGGTAATAAGGACGAATGCCCGGTTTTGGGTCTGGGGCCTTAAACGAAATTGCCCACTGTTAAAGTGGGTTTCTTTACCTGTGGCCACTCCCGTTTCAGGTTGACCTTGTCCAAACGTCGTTTGGCTTTGGTGCTGGTTTGATGTTGGCCGCCTTTACGTAACAGCG
>JBCCHD010000009.1 GCA_039028935.1 Pseudomonadota bacterium
GGTCGACATATAGCGCCGGTGATACAGCGGGCAGGACAGTGAGACAGATCGCCAGGTGTAAGCCGTTTTTGAGGATAACTAATGAACAGAAAATTTCCGGTTGAGTTTGCCTTTCAGGTGTTTGCGCTAATCACTGCGATTATTGTGGTGCATGGTATGTACACGCTCGTGATTCGGCCGAAGGCTGAGGCCATTCGCGTACAGCAACTCGAACAGTTAGAAGCCGATGAAAACTACGTGCCGGAACGTTCGCCCTATATTTTGATCAAAGACCTCGAGCAGGAGATGTGTTTTATTTTAATGCTCTGGGCGATGGCGATTATGGCTTACAAGGCAGTGATGGCCTCCCGCGAAGGAAAACTGCTTGAGCAAAACCTCATTCCGCTCGCGGAGGGCGTGAGTATCTTGCCCGAGGATACACGCGCGTATTCGCGCACGGTGCAAGAGTTACCGTTACCACAACGCAATTTGCTGTTGCCGAGGGTTTTAAGAAGCGCGCTGCATCGATTTCGAACCACGCGGAATATTCAAGATGTCTCGACCGTGGTACGAGATTTGTGTGAGGGTGAATCAGAACGGCTCGATTCGGAATTGTCACTCGTGCGCTACATTGCCTGGGCCATACCTTCCATTGGTTTTATTGGTACGGTGCGCGGTATCGGTGAGGCACTCGGCCAGGCGCATCAGGCGGTGGAGGGTGACATCACCGGTGTGACCGCCAGCCTCGGTGTTGCATTTAATTCGACGTTTATCGCGTTATTGTTGAGTATTGTGTTGATGTTTTTGCTGCACCAGCTGCAGCTCGTGCTAGAGCGTTTGGTGCTCGATACAGAGTCATACTGCGACGAGCGTCTGGTCAGTCAATTACAGGTGCGTTAATTGTGTCTGTTCTGGCAATCGAACTAAACGACGCGGGCGTTTTGCCAGCCTCGGCAACGCTGGTCGGGGAGAAGGCCGACGGCTGCGCGCGCTACACTGACGCGCTCATTGAAACCGGTCAGGCGGCGCGGGCGGTTGCACGTTTGTTACCGCATGAGGTCGAAAATGCCTACTGGCACCAGCTGTCACTCGAGCCGATGAGCCGACAAACCACTGTTGCGCAGTCGTTTGCGGATCTTGCGCACGCTCAGCTGGTCGATGTGTTTGCGCCGTATAAAGCGACGACTGAGCGTGTGGTGATGGCCATACCCTCGAGTTTTTCAGCGCGCCAATTAGGCTTGCTGCTCGGCATTTGTCAGCGTGCTGACATACCGGTAACCGGTCTTGTCGACGCCTCCGTGGCCGCTGTGTGTCACCCGGTCCCGGGACGTCGCATGTTGCACATCGACGCCACCAACCATTGCGTGCTCATCAATGAATTGCGCGTTGAGCAAGGGCTGCATCGCGGCGATGTGACACGACTCGATAATGTCGGACTACTGGATTTTACGGATCGTTGGGCGACCGTTCTAGGCGATATCTTTGTGAAACAAACCCGTTTCGACCCGCTGCACTCTGCGCAGTCGGAACAATACCTCTATAACCAGATTCCAGCCGCGATCGATGCCTGGCATGCGGGTGACGAAAACACGACGATGGTCAGCGAAGGCAATGAACATATCGCGGAAATTAACACCGCCGATATGGTTGCGTCAGTGGCGGGTCTCTATCAACCGATGGTCAACGCGATCCACGCGCAAACCGATTCCGCATCGGTAACGACGGTGCTCTTGTCGCATCGGGTTGCCAGGCTGCCGGGGTTTGAGGCGTTGGTAGCCGATAATGAGCGCGTACGTGTTGTCACGCTCGATGAATACGCGGTCACCCGTTCTGTGCTGCAGCAGCCCGAGCAGTTTGAGAGCGAGGCCGGTCAGTTCGCGTTGGTGAAAGCCAAGCCGTGGCAGGAAACGCCAAGCGTGGTGCCAGATCGACAGCAGCCGACCGAATCGCGCTCGCGTGATTTGGCCACACACGTTCTTATTGAGAATCAGATATACGCGTTGGGGGACGAGCCATTCGTGATCGGCACGTCACCAGCCAGCAATCAGCGCGCTTACCAGGTAACAGGCGCTGTCAAAGGCGTGTCACGTCAGCATTGCTCGCTCACGCGGCGATCCGGGCAGGTGGTGTTGGACGATATGAGTACGTACGGCACGCACATCAATGGGAAGCCCGCTGCGTCATCGCAACCCTTAGCTGTGGGTGACCGCATTTCACTTGGCAACCCTGGCATAGAGATACGTTTGGTGCGAGAGGCTGACCATGGCTAAAGCTCGTCGCCGTACAACGGTTTTCAGTCTCTCGTTTCTGGACATCATGTCGTGCGGTTTTGGCGCGGTTGTGTTGCTGTTCATGATTATTAATCACGCGACCAAAGAGACGAATGACGAAGTTAACGTCGATATGATCTCAGAGGTCAACCTGATGGAAAAGCGTCTCGAACTGGCGCAACGTAATTTGTTCGAATTGCAGAACACGGTGCAGAAATTTGATGAGCGGCGTGACGAGCTCACCGGGCAGGTGCAGAAAGTCATTCAAGTGCTGGATGAAAAAGAGCAGGAGTTAGCCGAACTCGATGAGCTCACGCTGGCCCAAAAAGAGGCGATTGAGGCACTTAAAGCCGACGTGCAGAGTCTCGACGAGGAGGCCCGTCGGCTCGAAGGCAGTCAGGCTAACCAGGACGAAACGGGCGATAATCTGCGCTCGATCACCGGCGATGGGGATCGACTCTATTTAACCGGCTTGAAACTCGGTGGCGAGCGCGTACTCATATTGGTCGATGCGTCCGCCAGCATGCTCGACGAGACAATCGTAAATGTGATTAGGCGGCGCAACATGGCCGATGAGGACAAGCGACGCTCAGAGAAATGGCGCCGCGCGTTAGGCAGCGTTGATTGGCTCATTTCCAAGCTGCCCAAGGACATCGAATTTCAAATCTACACGTTTAATCAGCGGGCAACCGCTACGTCCGATGGCACCGATGGGCAGTGGTTGTCTACAGCGGATCCGGCGCACGTTGAGACCGCAATGGTTGGGCTGAATCAGGTGGTGCCGTCGAATGGCACGAGTTTGCATCGGGCTTTCGATGTGGTCAGAGCGATGAAGCCGGCCCCCGACAACGTCTATTTGCTGACGGATGGACTGCCGACCATGGGTGAGAATGCCCCGATTCGAAAAACCGCATCGGGCGCCGTACGTCAACGTCATTTCGATCGTGCGGTCAACAATCTGATCCCCGGTATTCCGGTCAACACTATTTTGTTTCCAATGGAAGGCGATCCCCAAGCCGCACCCAGCTATTGGCGCTTGGCTCAAGTGACGGCGGGCTCATTTATTAGCCCGGCACGCGACTGGCCGTAGGCGGGCTAGATTGACGCTCAGTTGATCGATGAGCAAACAGTAAGAGAGCGAACATGAAACAACGGCGCGACATTGAAGGCATTAGCCTGAGTTTTCTCGACACCATTGCGTGTGGTTTCGGTGCGATTATCTTATTACTTGTGATCGTCAAGGTGACAGAACCGATTGTGTTGGAAGAATCAACGATCGACTATGAAGGCAAAGTGCGACAGCTCCAGGCTGAGCTGTTTGAAATTCGTGGCGAAGTTAAGACGGTCACGCGCACCCTGTCAGACAAGAAAAATCAGGTTTCAAAAGAAGAGCTTCGTCTCGCCCGGCTCCAGGGTGATCTGTCTCGAATCGAAGGCGCATTTAATGCATCAACGCAGGATTCTTCGGTCGCCAATATTATCGCGGGTCGACTGGCCAGTGCCCAGCAGACCCTCACCGAAGAGATGCAGCGTCTGCAGGTGACGCAAATCGCCAAAGCGAATAATTCGGATCTCGTGGCCGGTATACCCGTCGACAGTGAGTACGTGATCTTCATCATCGATACATCGGGCAGTATGTACAACTACGCCTGGACGATGGCGGTGCAAAAAATGGAAGAGACGCTCGAAGTGTATCCGGAGGTGAAGGGAATCCAGGTGATGAACGATATGGGTAACTATATGTTTAGCCGCTACGCCGGCGAGTGGATTCCGGACACGCCTGCGCGCCGCAAAGCCATCGTTCAGCGCATGCGAAGCTGGAATGCGTTTAGCAACAGTAGTCCTGTCGAGGGCATCACGAAAGCCATCAATACGTTTTATTCTCCGGATAAAAAAATCAGCCTGTATGTGTTTGGCGATGAGTTTACGGGTGGCTCGATTCAGTCGGTGGTTGATAAGGTCGATGCGATCAACCGTCGCGATTCGTCGGGGCGCCGGCGTGTTCGCATTCACGGCGTGGGTTTTCCTGTGTTGTTTGCACAAGACCCCCGTATTCAGCGCACGGGTGTGCGTTTTGCCGTGCTCATGCGCGCGCTATGTGAGCGCAATGAGGGCACGTTCGTCGGCTTGGAGAGCTTCCGTTAATTCTGGCGCGTAGAGCACCCTCGAAAAGGGTGTCGAGACCGGAGACGAACGCTATACCTACGCGCATGAATGGCGCGTCATTATCCGCGTTTGGCAAGATCCTGCTCGGAACTGAGCTGCCGATACAGCTGCATGAGCTGCGTACCGACCCGACTCAAACTGAATTCGAGATTGGAGCGCGCGGCTTGGTCACTCATTTCTTGGTATGAATCCGAGTTCATTCGGATCGCCGCGACAAGCGTGCGACTCAATTGCTCGGCCGTGTTCGGTTTGAACGTGATACCGGTTTGCTGATGCACCACCTGTTCGGCTGCGCCGCTTTCGGCATTCACAATGGCGGGCACACCACAGTACATGGCCTCGGTAACGACCAGGCCAAAACTCTCTCCGCGCGCTGGAAAGACCAAAAATCGAGACGCGGCATAGAGTTGACGAAGTCGCGTTTGCGGGACATCCACGAACACGTCGATATCCAGATGATGACCGGCGCGTTTGAGCGCATCTTTGAGCTCGCCGCTGCCAACAAAGCAGGCTTTAATGGCTTGGTCCTCGAGCATGTTCAGCGCCGATAGCAGAATATCCGCCCCTTTATGCTCGCTGAATGAGCCAACAAAAATAAAATCATATTCCTTCGTGATTTTGTCGTTCCGATGGAAACGAAGATCGTCGGCCCCCGCGCAGATTACTTGTGCAGTCTTAACGCCAAGCTGACGTTCGATGACGGGTCGCAGGCTCTCGCCCGCAATGATGATGGCATCGTAGCGTTGAGCCGCTTTGGCAAAGCGGCGTTGCGTGCGTACCGAGTGTTGATCGAACTGTCGAATGCTGCCGCCATGAATAGAGAGGATGAGGCGAACGCGCGGATGCAGCAATCGATAAAAGCGCGCGGCATGAAGCAAAGTGGTCACTGAGTGCACATGAACAATGTCATAGCGTCGAAAATACTTTGGGATGAACTTAATGGATGACCAAAGACGATGCCAGAAAGAAAACCGTTTGCCGCGCGAATGTGTACGGACTTTAAACAAGTCAAAAGCTTCATCGTCCGTGGCGTGACGCGTAAAGAAGCGAAACTGATGGCGCACGAAAATGCCGGCGGAAGGCCGATCAGGAGTGGGATAGGTGTCGGTGACCAAAAGTACTTTCATGGAATCGCATGCCGCCAGACAGAATCGCGACGATACCAAATTATTGACCGTTCTGTAGCCACAGTGCATGACTTTATTCGGTTTTTGTTGGGCCTTGCCGCGCGACCACGCCCGAGCGAATCGGCGATATTGATACCACCGTGAAAGTTGTTGCGCGAGTGGGCTTGAGTTACTCTAACCGATCGAAATCGCTGAAAAAATCGGACCGCCGAGGCAGTGGCCGTATATCGCGCTGTCAGACGAGTTGCGGGCCGTCAGAGGGTTGGTTAATGATGTCAATACAAAAGCGAGGTGCCATGGGCTCACGTTTCTTGGCGGTTTTTGCCATCGTGATACTTGCGCAGATGCTAGGAGCGTGCAGCTGCAGTGACAACACTGCTCCGACCGAGCAGGCAGGGCTAAAAGTGTATCGAGTTGCTCTGGACCAGACGCCGCGCGATCTTGACCCAGCGCATTCTTCGACACTGTATCAAAACCATATCGTGCTGAATCTGTACGACACGCTGTACAGCTATGAATACCTTGCGAGGCCTTACAAGCTCAAACCGCGACTGGCGGTAGAATTGCCCGAAGTGTCGGCCGACGGGCTCACCTACACCATCCGTCTGCGCAAGGGCGTACGGTTTATGGATGATCCGGCGTTTGAAGAGGGCAAAGGTCGCGAAGTGACCGCCGCCGACGTGGTGTACTCGCTAAAACGCCACTTTGATCCAGAGACGTTGTCCAGCGGCGACTGGTTTTGGAAGAACCGCATCAAAGGTCTCGATGCCTGGAAAGAAGCGGGTGCCGACTATGCGCAGCCGGTCGAAGGATTACAGGCGCCGGATTCCCATACGCTCGTTATTCGCCTTACCAAACCCTACCCGCAGCTTGTGCACACACTGGCACAAGGCTATGCAGGCGTCGTGCCGCGCGAGGCTGTTGCGCGATACGGGCGAGAACTGGCGACGCACCCAGTGGGCTCCGGCCCGTATAAACTCGAGAAGTTTGATAGCACGCAGGTCGTGCTGGTGCGCAATCCTGGCTATCGTGAAGACCGTGTCGATCTTGCGGCCGAAGGATTTGATCCGGCCCTGCACGGTGGTCTCGGCCTCGAGCGCATCGATGGTCTAGCACTGCCGATCAGTGATCGTGTACACGTCTATTTTATTGCCGAAGACACCGCGCGCGTCACGTCGCTCACCAAGGGTGGAGAGCTGCACACCGCGCGATTGCCGGCCTTGATGTACGAGCAGTTTCTGGCATCGACCGAGCCAGCTGCGCTTAAGTCGCAATACGCTGAGCAGTTTAATATGGTCGCTGGTCTTGAATCCGGCTTCGTTTATATGAATTTTAATCTGGATGATCCAGATTTTGGTGTGACGGACGACCCGGCACAAAGCGCGCGCAATAAAGCACTTCGCTGCGCGATCTTCAAAGGGTTTGACTGGCAGTTGCGCAACAGCGCGTACTATTCCAACCTCGGCGAGATCTTTCCAGGCATCATTACGCCAACGGTACCTGAGTTCGATCCCAATCTACCCCGCGATACGGTGACACGCGATGTGCCGGGCGCTAAAAAACTGCTTACCGAAGCGGGTTGGAATGCCGATAACTTGCCAGAGTTGGTTTATGGTATTCCGTCTTCGGTGCTCCAGACGCAATATTTTGAGCAATTTCGAGGCTTCATGGGCGATATTGGTTATCCACGCGATAAAATTGTGCTCAAACGGTACGCAACCTTTGGCGATATCGCTAAGGCCTGGCGAAATTCAGAGTTGCCGCTGATCTATAAAGGCTGGACACTCGATTATCCCGACGCGGAAAACACGCTTCAGTTGTTTTATGGCCCGAATGCGGCACCGGGTTCAAACGACTCTAATTATCGAAACCCGGCCTATGACCGGCTATTTGAGGAAGCGTCGGTGATGCAGCCCGGTACGAATCGCACTGCGATTTATCGGCGCATGAATCAAATGGTCATCGACGACTGCGTGTCGACGACAGGGTTGTCGCGTACGCAAGTATTGCTCTGGGATAAACGCGTGGCGGCCTACCCCGATCGCGGGTTTGTCGGCGGTTTCTACTTTCCGTACGTCGATGTACCGGCGCAGGAGCGGTAGTTGCTTGAGCCGTTCTGCCGCGTCCATCTATTCTTCGCGGTAACGCCCGACTAGCGCGATGGGTCTGATCCCCTTTATTGTGCGTAAGCTACTGGGCGGCATCCCACTTGTTCTGGGTGTCACCTTCATCAGTTTCTTGCTCATGGTGTACTTCGGCCCCGATCGCACCAATGAAATAGTCGGTAAGAACCCGACAGCGGAGCAAATTGCAGAAGTGCGGGCGCAGCTTGGCTACGACAAACCGTTCTTCGCGCGGTATGTCGACTATCTGACTGAGCTTGTGACGCTTGATTTTGGTTTGTCGGCCTCCAGCGGTCAGCGCGTGTCGACGGTGCTCGCCACGGCCGTGCCCATTACGCTCGCGCTGATGGCACCGGGCTTTGTGCTGGGCAATTTGCTCGGTCTGGGGTTTGCGTTGGTTGCGGCCTATCACCGAGGGCGCTGGCTCGACAAAGCGATCATGGGCGCTTCGGTTGTCGGCATGAGCATCAGCTTTCTGATCGTGGTGATTTTTTTCCAGCTCTTGTTTTGCTCCAGCATGGGGCTCAATTGGTTCCCGTCACGTGGTTGGGAGGTGGACTCGGTGTCGAGCTATTTGTACTACGTGACAGTACCAACGCTGGCGGTGGTGTTTGTTGCGTTGGGCTACAACACGCGCTTTTACCGTGCGGTATTGGTTGAGGAGCTCAATCGTGATCACGTGCGCACGGCCCTAGCCTACGGCACGCCACCTGCCCGATTGCTGTGTCGCAACGTACTTAAAAACGCACTAATCCCGATTATCACCCGCGTGTTGTTTTCCATCCCGCTTGTTCTGATCAGTGGCAGCCTCATCATCGAAACCTATTTTGGTATTCCCGGTGCGGGAAAAATGACCTATGACGCCATTACTCAGGGTGATCAGCCCGTACTCAAAGCAGTGGTTGGGCTTACTGCCGTGCTGTTTGTGTTCACGCTGTTGCTCGCTGATATGTTGTACCGACTTGTCGATCCACGCGTGGAGTTGACATGAACGTGAAGACACACACGCTGTGGTCGAGAGCTCGCTCGAGACTATGGCGCGACACAGCCGGTATGACGGGTCTGGCGGTCGTGCTGCTGTTTGCGGTGATGGCACTGGGCGTGGTGCTGGGCTTATGGGGTACGAACTGGGCCGAAATCGAAGGCAACCGCTTTGCACCAATCTCATCGCAGTTTTGGTTTGGCGCCAATATCAATGGGCAAGATATTTTCGCACGCACCGTTTACAGTACGCGCACCGCGTTTGAAGTGGGATTATCGGTCGCGCTGCTGTCGACGCTACTGGGGGCAGTACTCGGCGCCATATCCGGTTTTTATAGCGGCACGTGGCTGGATGCGATCGCGCTGTGGCTGATGGGCGTGCTGGACGCCATCCCGTTTTATTTGTTTGTGGCGGCGGTTGCTTATGCCCTGCAAGGGCACCCCTACGGTATGCATGTGGCGATGGTGGCCACGTTTTGGACAACAACCGCGCGGTTGGTGCGTGGGGAGGTTATTAAACTTAAGCAGCTCGAGTTCGTTGAGTCGGCGCGTGCCATTGGTGTGAGCGATTTGGTGATTACCTTCCGGCATATTCTCCCGAACACGAATCATATTTTACTCGTACAGGCGACTATCGTGTTTGTCGCGGCGATCAAGTCGGAAGTCATATTGAGTTTTCTCGGGCTTGGTATTCAAGATGGTGTGAGTTGGGGAAGCATGTTGGCCGAAGCCACACTAGAGGTGTCGGCTGGACACTTAAACAATTTTTTGTTTGCGTCACTGTTTATGTTTGTGCTTGTTATGGCCTTTAACCTATTTTCGGATGCGCTTCAGGATGCGCTCGATCCTCGTGTGGTGTGATCTTCGATGACGACGCAACCGGTTATTGAGGTCGAGGATTTGGTGGTCGAGTTGACCACCGACCAGGGGGTCGTGCGTGCGGTCGATGGCGTGAGTTTTTCGCTCCAACATGGCGATACCCTCGGTATTGTCGGTGAATCGGGGTGTGGCAAAACCATGACCTGCCTGGCACTGTTAGGCCTTGTGCCATCGCCGGTTGGCCGTATTGTGCGCGGAGCAATACGCGTCAAGGGTCGCGATATCGTGGGATTGGGTGAGCGCCGTCTGCGGGCAATTCGTGGGCAAGACGTGGCAATGATTTTTCAAGAGCCCATGACGGCGCTCAATCCGGTGTTCAGTGTCCGCAGTCATTTAGTTGACGTGTTACAGCGACAGGGCCTGCGCGGTCGGACCGCCAACGCCCGAGCGCTAACCCTGTTGGATCAGGTCGGCATTGCGGCCGCGGCCAAACGTCTCGACGACTACCCTCATCAACTTTCAGGCGGTATGCGTCAGCGCGTCATGATCGCTATGGCGTTGGCCTGTAAGCCCAGTGTGCTGGTGGCGGACGAGCCGACGACCGCGCTCGACGTCACTACGCAGGCACAGGTGTTAGACCTCATTGACTCACTGCGAGAAGCGCACAATATGAGTGTGGTATTGGTCAGTCATGATTTTGGTGTGATTGCCAAAGTGTGTCGCAATGTGATGGTCATGTACCGCGGTGAAACGCTCGAAGTGGGGCGGACGGCGCAGGTGCTTGCGAAACCCCAGCACATCTACACGCGGGCCCTGCTCAATGCCGTACCACGCATTCGCGCAGACCGCGCAGACCGTCTTCCGGTGGTGTCAGACACGGTGCCCGTCGACACGCTGCTGCCGTCCGGTCGGCCGTTTTTTAACAACGATGACCTGGATAGCGGCGTTGACGATGCTGCGGTCATCGGTGGTGCTTCCCAATGAGCGAGACGCTGTCGGTACGAGGCTTAACCAAGCGCTTTGAAACGGGTGGCCGGTTTTTGCGCCAAGGGCAGATTTTGACGGCCGTCAACAACGTGAGCTTTGACGTTGCCCCCGGCAAAACGTTTGGGCTTGTTGGCGAATCGGGGTGCGGCAAGTCCACGCTCGCGCGGTGTTTAATGCGGCTTACCGAGCCCGACGCCGGATGCGTGATGCTCGGTGAGACAGACATTACCGCGCTGTCGGCAAGTGATCTTTTCGCTGTGCGCCCACGAATGCAGATCGTGTTTCAGGACCCGTATGCCAGCCTCAACCCCCGCCGTACTATCGCTCAGACGCTGCTTGAGCCACTGGCAACGCACCGCATAGGTCCACCCGGAACCCGACTTGATCGGGTGGTTACATTGCTTGAGCAAGTGGGGCTGAATGCGAGCATGCTCAATCGTTATCCACATGAGTTTTCAGGTGGCCAACGTCAGCGCGTGGGCATCGCCCGCGCGCTCACCCTCGACCCTGAGGTCATCGTGGCGGACGAAGCGGTGTCGGCACTCGACGTGTCGGTGCAATCAGAAGTGCTGAATCTGCTGGCCGATATTCAGCGCGCGCGCGGCTTATCGTATGTGTTTATTTCGCACGACCTGGCGGTTGTGCAACACGTGAGCGATCAGATTGGGGTAATGCGCCATGGTGAGCTGGTCGAGTTGGGTGCGGCGGCCGATGTATTCTTGCGTCCGCAGCACGCGTATACCCGCCGTTTGCTGGCGGCCGTGCCCGATATGCCGTCTCTTGCCGTGCGGGACTGACCGAACACGGCGCTCGAAGACGGTGTGTGTTGTGCGTTGCTGCGAGCATCCCAATCACACAGTGGTTCAATGGTAACTGGATTTGCGAATCGCAGTATGCGATTTCCGCTCAAACGAACAGGCAGGAGAGTCAACAATGGCGAAGGTCGCGTTTATCGGATTAGGCGTTATGGGGTACCCCATGGCGGGGCACCTATCGCGGGCAGGCCATGTCGTCACCGTCTATAACCGCACGACCGCTACGGCAGAGCGCTGGATCGCCGAATACGATGGTGATCTGGCCGTCACACCCAAAGATGCCGCGCTCGGCGCAGAAATCGTCATGAGCTGTGTGGGTAATGACGACGATGTCCGCGCGGTCTTGCTTGGCGACAACGGCGCGCTCAGTGGGATGCGTCCCTCGTCGGTTCTGATCGATCACACCACGGCGTCCGCGCATTTGGCCGAATCGCTCTATGTCGATGCACAACGGGTTGGGGTGCGATTTCTCGATGCGCCTGTCTCTGGCGGTGAGGCGGGCGCAGTCAAGGGTCAGCTGACGATCATGGTAGGGGGCGATGTTGATGATTACGCGCAGACGCAGCCTGTGCTCGACGCTTATGCCAAGGCCTGTCAGCACATCGGACCGGTCGGCCATGGGCAAAAAGCGAAAATGGTCAACCAGCTGTGTATCGCTGGATTGGTACAGGGCCTAGCAGAAGGTTTGCACTTTGCCGCATGCAGCGGTTTGGATACCGATAAGGTGATCGCCGCCATCAGCAAAGGCGCTGCTCAATCCTGGCAAATGGACAATCGCGCAACGACAATGATCAACGGTGACTTCGACTTTGGCTTTGCGGTCGACTGGATGAGGAAGGATTTGTCCATTGCGCTGGAGGCCGCCCGTACTCTGGGGCTCGACTTACCGGTGAGTCAGCTGGTCGATACGTTTTATGCCGACGTACAGCGCATGGGTGGTGGTCGATGGGATACCTCGAGTCTTATTGCGCGGTATCAGCGCGATACCTGAACGAATCGAACGGTCAACCGCCGGCGTGTTGCGACGGCGGTCACTCGTTGTGCCGATAATAGCGCTCAACGCGCGGATTCATTACGCGCATCCACAGCGGCGGCACCATCGCCAGCAAGATCATAAGCGGATATCCCGCCGGCAATTGCGGACTGTCGTCGAAGTGGCGCAGCACTTGATAGTGTCGTTGCGGATGGGCGTGATGGTCCGAATGACGTTGAAGTTGAAACGTAATGAGGTTGCTCAACAGATAGTTGCTGTTCCAGGAGTGATGGTGATCGGTACGCTCATAGCGGCCATTCGGCAGTTTTTGGCGCTCCAGGCCGTAGTGCTCTAAATAGTTCACGGTTTCCAGTACACCGATCGACACCAGGGCTTGTGCCATGAAAAACACAAGTCCCGGTAGGCCGAACACGAGCGTGCACGCCACCATGACGATCACGGACAGCGCGTACCATCGCAATAACTCGTTATGGCGACTCAATACTGGCAGGCCGCGGCGTGCTAGCAGCTTGGCTTCTAAGCGCCAGGCCGCGGTGACGTTTCGATACGGGGCGCGCGCGAGAAAATGATAGAGCGTTTGGCCATAGCGTGACGTACTGGCGTCTTCGGGCGTGGCAACATTGACGTGATGGCCGCGCACATGTTCGATCTTGAAGCTAGGGTAGAGCACGAGTGACAGTAGTATGCCGCCTAAACGCTGTTCGAAGGCGCTGCGTCGGTGGATCAACTCGTGTGCGGCGTTGATCATGATACCGGCGTGCACCACGCCAAACGACAGGATCAAGCCGATCTGGCCTAGCAGGCTGAGGTCGCGCCAGTAGATAAATAGTAGAAGCCCGAATGCGAGACTGGCAAAAGCAATGGGGACATTGGCGTAGAGCAGCACTTTGTAAAAGGGTTGGTCGCTTAACATGGCGACTTCGTCATCGTCTGGATTGTGCGGGTCTTTTCCGATGACGAAATCGGCCAGCGGAATGACACCGTACAGCATCACCAGAGGCAGCCAGGCATACAGATCGGCGGACGCCAAAACGGCGAATTCGCTGTGCCGTAAGAGAGACCAGAGGGCGAAAAAGCTCGCCGGCAGCAACGCCGGAACGAGATAAAGCATGAAACCGACTTTTTTAAGCACGATCAGTGGGTGATCTTTGGTAGTCTCTGGGATGTGCAGCACGACGTATGGCCTCTAAATTGTAATATTGTAGAAATGTAAGATTGTAGGACAATATGACGACGAGCGTTGAAAAGCAAACCGGCGCCTTTGAGCGCGCTCCTGGACTCGCCGATCAAGTGGCTGATTACGTTCAGGAACAGATAGTTAGCGGAAATCTAAATCCCGGGGACCGAATCGCAGAGGCGCGCATTACGCGCGAACTCGGTGTCAGCCGCGGGCCTGTGCGCGAGGCCATGCGCGTTCTCTCACGGCGTCATTTAGTGGATTTGCTGCCGCGCAAAGGTGCGCGAGTGAGTGCGTTTGGCGCCGACGACGTCAATTCGCTTTATGATCTGCAGCAGGCGCTGATGCTGTTGCTGGTGCGTAAAATAAGTGGGGCGTGGCGCGCCGATGATCTGACTCGATTCAGCGATCTTCAGGGTGACCTTGCCGAGGCGGCCGATCAAGGTGATGCACTAGGCATGATCAGCGGCTCTTTTCGTTTTCAGCGCGCGGCCTGCGATGTGGTGGGTAACAACTACCTCACGTCTGCTTTTGTTGATCTTCAACCAAGTTTCAGTCGAGCGTATTATCGCGCGCTCACGGTGAGCCGTCAGGAAATGAAAAGCCTGGCCGATTTTACGTTCAAGCTCATCACGCACATTGTGGATGGCAAGCTCGCGGCCTGTGAGCGACTCATCGGTCAGTTTTCAGAGCGACAGCGGCGACTGGTGCTCGATACGTTTGCGGCGCGATGACGACAGCTCGGCGTGGCCCATGCTATACAAGCCCCGATGGTCGGGGTACAGTTCCCAAGCCTGTCGACTTGGGCGAGTCGCTGACCTGGGTTTCTCAATGTAGGCCCTGCGCGAGTCGTTCGAGGGCAGATCGTGACCACCAGACCGCCGGGTAACACTTCATGGCCGACGTTGATTCTTTGAGCCTGCCTCTGCGAGACGCAGCGGGTGCGATAACCGAAAAACACGTGATGGGCTGGCTTGAGGAAAGTCAGGTCTTTAGCAGTTTGTCTGTGGCGGACCTAAAACCGCTGCTGCAAAATCTCCAGATCTTGAATTTCAAACCCATGGATGAGGTGATCGTAAAAGATCACTTCTCGGCGGCGCTCTATATTGTGATCGCCGGTCGTTTCTTAGTTTTACGTCCTGAGAACACCCACGTTCACTCGGCGGCCGATCCGGACGATCTGGCAGAACTCGATACGTTCATCAAAGGCCAATGCTTTGGTGAATACTCGTTAATCGATCGCAAACCGGCCTCTGCATCGGTTGTCGCCGCCGAGCGTTCCCAGGCCATTCAGATACCGCGTCGAGCATTTGAGTCTCTGATGATGTCCGACTACCGCATTGCCAAAACGGTTTATCACAATCTACTTTTGTTGCTGACCGCGCGCTTGCGCCGCGGCCTCAAAGTTTAAATCGCCTCCGCGGTTTTATTAGTTTGAGCGCGTCGTCAAAACGTCAACCGCGCGGCCGCAGGGTGAGCGGTCTTGACGGAGTGTTCTGCCAAAATGCCGATTGGAGTACGGTCAGCTTTCTTCTGTGCTCACCGGTTGTTTCAGCACAGGAATATCGTCTTTGCGGGTGGCGTGCTTATCGCGGGATCCGGTTTGGACCGGTTTGCCCAACGTAGGAATATCGCGACGCGAAGCGCGCGGTGTAACGGTCGTAGATAGAACGGGTATCACGCCGGTCGACGCCAGTGCTTCTTTTTGCTTTGCCAGTGCGTCACGTAAGTCTTGGTTGCGCTGTTGCTGTGATTGAAGCGCTTGTGTAAAGGTCGTTTCGGCATCAGCGAATTGCAAGGACAAGGTCTCTAATCGTGTGCGGGTATCGTCGAGCTCAGTGGTCAATGACGCTTCGTTTGAGCGACGTCGCTCTTCGGCTAAGCGCAGCGCGGTTAATTCCGCGGTCTTAGTAGCCAGTTCATCCTGTAGCTCATTATGCGCTTGACGAATATTGCGATCCGTTTCATCAACGGTTGTCATTAGCTCCTTGAGCTCTTCTACTTCATATTCAAGCTGTTTTTTACTGGTCTCTGAGGCCGCTAAGGCGGTATCCAGATCGAGTTTGTGTTGCTCGATTTGCGCAACGCGCTGATCGGCCGTAACGACGGCTTGAGCTTTGCGCTCGACTTCATCGGCTAAGGTGGACGCCCATTCTTTGGCGCTGTCGGCTTCCGCGCGCCACGCGTCAACATCGCTTTGAAGTTCACGCAACTGAGTGGTTAGCGTCTGGGTGTGCCGCGCTGATGCGTCTTTGAGCGTGCCTAACTCTTCGAGCAGGGTGTCCTTATCCGCACCGAGCGTTAAGAGCTCGTCGTCGCGCGAGGCAAGGTCCAGCGTTGTGGCGCGCAAACTGTTTTCCGCTTCATTTTTGGCGGCGATGAGCACATTTAGTTCGGCTTGTCGTGCGCCATCAAGCTGCGCCTCTTGTTCCCGTAGCGCACGCTCGTGTTCCTGCTGTGTGGCGTCGAGTCGAGATTGGAGCGTGTGTTCGGTTCGTTCAATTTCTTCATGATGCGAGCGCTGCAGTTGGTCGATTTGAGCTGCGTACTCCGCGACTTCCTCCGCAGCGGCCTCACGAGCGTCTTTTAGTGTTAATACTTCTGATTCGAGCGCTTCCTTTTCTTGTGTAGCGGTATTCAGTCGGTCATGCAGGAGCCGTTCCTTGTACGCAAACATGTCGGCCTGTTGATCTCCTGCGCGTTGCAGATCGCCGACCAGTTTTTCAGCATCCCGCACTTCGCGTTTCGTTGCTTCGAGCGTGGTGGTAAGCGTGCTATTTGAGCGATTCGCCGTATCGAGGGCGTGCAGAAGACGCTGACCTTTATTGAGAAGCGATGAGGTAGGTTGATCGTCGGGCGTTGGCGCAACCGGGCTCTCCTCGTCAGCGTTTGACGCGTGGTTAGCGGCGTGCGGCGGGGCATTAAGCATCTCCCGATGCACCAGGGCGCCGTCAATAAGTTCTTCGAATGCCTGTGTAAGTTCGTGCTGTTCGAGTAACTCGGTTTCGAGTCGATCAATTACGCGAGACTGTCGCGTCATTTCATCGAGCCACATTTGCCGATCGGTGTCGGCCTGTTCGAGCAGCTTGTCTTGTTCGACAATGGCGTCGGCATGCGCTGTCAGTTGCGATGTCATGAGCGCTAGCGTCTCGTTTTGTTTCGTCAGCTCGGCGTCGAGGTCAACCTGGGCGGCGGCCGCCGATTCAAGCCCCTGGCGCATTTCACCATATTCGGCTAGCTGGCCGGCTAATGCCTCGCGCTGTTCGGTCAATTCACGGATGGACTGCTCACGTTCGCGAATCGTATCGTGCAGCGAATCAAGTGCTCGATTTTTCGCGGCAATGTCGTCGCGGTAGGTGCTTAGGCTGTTGTCCCAAGCGGCCAGTTTTTGTTCGACCTGTTGGGTTTCCTCACGCTGTTGATCCAGGCGATGATGGAGTGATTCGTTCTGCGTGTGTTCGGTGTCGAGTGCTTCGCTGACCACGTCAAGTTCGCTCTGTTTTGCGGAACTGAGTTTCTGTTCATCAATAATCTGGCGCTTGAGTTGCTCGTTTTCGCTGTTTCTTTCGCCTTGCTGCTGCACTAGATCTGACAGGTCTTCGCGCAATACGCCGATGCTTTCCGACAGGGCTTCATTGTCTGACTGCAGATCGATGGTCTCTTGTTTTTGCTGATCAAGCGCATCGCTCAACGCGCGAGATTGAAAGGTCAGCGCATCATGCGCTTCATTTAGCGCATTTAACGCCTCCGTCTTCTCGTCGAGCGCGAGTTGTGTCGCGGACAGTGAGGTATTCGACTGATCTAACTCGTCTCGCGTCGAGGCCAAATCAGCGCTAAGTGTTTCGGCCGATTTCTTGGTTTCAGCTAGCTGCTCGCCCAGCGTTTCGACATGTTGTGCACGTGCGTCGAGTGAGGATTTGGCTGATTGCAATTCCGCGGAAAGCGCCATTTGCTGTTCGTCCAGCGCATCACGCTCCGAGCTCATCGTGGCGAAGTCGAGTTTCAGGTGGCCCAACGCTTCCTCGAGTGTATCCGCTTCGACCGCGCGCGCCTCGAGCGTTTCTATTTGCGAGCGTGCAGTGGCTAGGTGGTCACTCAATGCGTCATGTTCAGCCCGGCGCTGCGCCAGTTCGCGTTCAAGTGTGGCCACTTGCTCATCGAGCGTGTCCGCATCCGTCGCGCGCTCAAGCGTTTGTTCAAACTCGTTGACCAGCGTGTCAAAACGTCTATGGAGCTCGGCGTGCGCCGCCTTTATCGGCACCAGCTCATCGCGTTGTTTTTCCGCGGCGGATAACGCGTCAAGCAACTCATTATGGCGCGACTGCCACGACGCATTGTCTTGCTCCAATTCGAGATAACACTCGTTCTGGGACTCAAACTGCGCGTGGAGCGCATCGAGGTCAGCGCGCAGCGCATGGCGATCTTGATCCGCCTGTTGTGTCTGCGTGTCGAGCGATGTTCTGACCGTTTCGATGTCTTCATTCAGCGTGCCGATTTGCTCGTCACGTGCGAGTATCGCGTCCGTACTCTGTGCAAGGTCATGTTGCAGTGTATCGATCGTCTCTTGAAGTGATGCGTTGTCGTGTTCGAGCTGCTGAATGTAGACCGACTCCTCGTTTCGTTTGGCTTGCTGATCAATCAGACTGGCGTCGAGCTGCTGTCGCTGCGCGTCCATTTCCTCCAGTTCGCCGCGCAAATCGTTGAGCGTCGAGTCGAGTGTAGACAGGCGTTCATGTGCGTCCGTCAATTCGGTTTCTTGACTTGCTAAACGAAGCTGCATTGCCTGGTTTTGTTCGTCGTGTTGTTCGCGAAGGGACTGCAGCGCGTCGTCCACTGCCTGCTGCGTTGGGGTGTCGCTCGCAGTGAGTGTGTCCAGTGCGGGCGCGGTCGTGTGCGAGTGAGGACTCTCGGTGGTAGACCGGTGGCGCTCCGTATACTGTGGTGCGGACGCTCGTGCGGTGAGCCAACCTAGCGCGAGTGTGGCCAAGAGAATACCCAACAGCCGAAGATTGGTTGGCGTAACGTAGTCGGAGAAGGGCGCGCGTTGAACCGGCACCGCGGCGTTCGGCGACGAACCCAAAGTACGGTCGAGTTTTAGCGCGAAGGTGGTGTCTTGGCTGGGCGGCGGGTCGGAATCCGTGGTCGTGACCCTAGGCGTATCACCGGGAGTCGGGGTCGCAACGAGGCCTGTGTAGAGCAGGCCAAAGAGCGCGATGCAAAGGCCGAATACGACCAGTTTTTTCATAGCTCCCCGCACGTTAGTAGCGGACGCGAGTGACGCGACCAAGCGTTGTACTCGTGTTTGTTGTCGCGATGGATTATGACATTGCCTAGGGGATATGACTAATCGGCAACATACTGGATAAACATACAGTCATTCGCTATAGTTTTGCGATGTCCGACGTTCTTGACACCGCATGTGACGCCGTCAAAGAGGCGCTTGAAACCGCTGCGCCGCCCGATGCAACCGGTATCAATGGCGCCATGTCCTTGAATCCGCAGCAGACCAAAGCCGTCCGGTATGGCGTGCCTCAATCGACGGTCGATTCTCCATCAGGCGTCGACACGAGCGATACTCCCGGCGGACCATTGCTGATAATGGCCGGTGCCGGCACCGGCAAAACCACCACAATCGCCCATCGCGTTGCCTGGCTGCTGGCGAATAATGTGTCGCCGGCGAGCATTCTGTTGATGACATTCAGCCGTCGCGCGGCGCGCGAAATGACGCAGCGTGCTGTGCATGTGCTCAATCATCGAGGCGGGCACACCCGCTTTCCGTGGGCCGGCACCTTTCATGGCATTGCGCACAAGCTATTGCGCCAATACGCTCGACATATTTCGCTGGCGCCCGAGTTCTCTATTCTCGATCGGAGTGACGCCGCCGATTTAATGGATGTGTGCCGACAGGAACTGAACTTGTCGTCGTTGGATAAACGCTTTCCGCGTAAGTCGGCGTGCCTTGAAATTTACTCCTTGTGCACCAATCGCCAACAGTCGTTGGAGGACATCCTCACTGAGGAGTATCCCTGGTGCCGTGATTGGGAAGATGAGCTCGGCCGGTTGTTTAAGCGCTACGTGTCGCTCAAGCAACACACCGCGTCACTCGATTACGACGATCTGTTGCTTTATTGGTACTACATGATGCAGGAACCTTGGCTGGCCAAAGAGATCGGCGAGCTATTTTCTCATGTGCTGGTGGATGAGTATCAGGACACCAATCTACTGCAGGCCTCGATACTCAAAGCGCTCAAACCAAGCGGCGCGGGCGTGACGGTAGTGGGAGATGATGCACAATCGATCTATCGGTTCCGCGCGGCAGATGTCAATAACATACGAGAGTTTGCTGCACAGTACGACCAGCCGGCTGCCGTGATCGATCTCGAGCAAAATTATCGCTCTCACCAACGTATTCTGGATTTCGCCAACACACTCATGCATGGCGACGCCCAGTCGCATCGCAAGCGGCTGCGTTCGGCACGTGAAGAGGGGGAGCAACCATTCTATGTGACCGTCGAGGATGACGCTTGTCAGGCTCGATATATCGCCGAACAGATACTCAGGCAGCGCGAGGATGGGATTGCGCTCAAGCAACAGGCCGTTTTGTTTCGAAACAGTCACCACAGCGATCGGCTTGAAGTGGAGTTAGCGCGGCGAAATATTCCGTTCGTCAAATACGGTGGGCTGAAGTTTCTCGAGGCTTCGCATGTCAAAGACCTGCTGTGCTTATTGCGATGGGGCGTAAATCCTAAGGACCAGCTGGCCGGTTTTCGGAGTATGCAGTTATTGAGCGGAATCGGTCCGAAGCTTGCTCAGAAAGCCTGGGACTACTTCACACTTCACGCCTGTCGATTCGATGCGTTGGCGCGTTTCAATGTGCCTGAAAGCGCGAAGTCCGCGTGGCGCGAACTCACAAGCGAACTCGGGCGCTGTGCGTCCGAGGGACTTGATGTGGTCTTGCCGGCGTTGGCGCACTGGTATCAACCTCAGTTGGACCGGCTTTACGATGACGCCGGCGTACGCTGGCAGGATGTTAACCAATTGATGAGCTTGGCTTCCCAAGCGACGGATGCGGAGCATTTCTTAGCGGATCTGACCCTCGATCCGCCCAGCAAAAGCGGCGATTTGGCCGGGGCACCGCTCAAAGACGAAGACTATTTGATTTTGTCTACCGTTCACTCGGCGAAAGGGCAAGAATGGCACAGCGTGTTTGTTCTGAATGTGGTGGATGGCAGCTTTCCATCCGAATTTGCCACAGGCAAGGACGAACTGATCGAAGAAGAACGGCGGCTGTTGTATGTCGCCGCGACGCGCGCCAAAGATCGGCTCCATCTACTGGTGCCACTTCGGTTTTACGTGCCGCAGCAGCCTCGTCACGGCGATAATCATGTTTACGGTGCGCAAAGTCGCTTCATGACCCACGCGCTCCTTACGCATTGTCAGCGAACGTTTTACGGCCAGCAGCAGGCGACGAGTGAACTGGGCAAAGCGATCGCGCATCTGGATTTGCCGTCGCGGATTAGCGATTTGTGGTAGACGCTGCGACAACACCCAATGAACTGTAAGCATGAGCGTGGGCCGGCACCGCACGAACCTGTTTGGTTCGCTGGAAGACGATATCCATTGCTGCATAACGGGCGACCGAGCGCGTCCGGCTCGCGGTGGGCGCGAACGACGATGGGTTAGAGCAGAATCGCGGCGACGCAGCCGGTCAGCTGTGTGGCAAGCGTACCGGCCACGATGGCGCGAATGCCCAAGCGCGCGACATCCTGTTTACGATCCGGCGCCATGCCGCCAATGCCGCCGATGAGTATGGCGACCGAGCTGAAGTTGGCGAAGCCGCACAGTGCATAGGAGGTGATGGCCGCTGAACGCGCGGAAATCCCCTCGTTTGCCATCAGCACGCCTAAGTCTTGGTACGCCAGAAACTCATTCACGACCGTTTTCATGCCGATCAGAGAGCCGACCGCGCGCGCTTCTTCCCATGGAATGCCCATACACCAGGCGAGCGGCGCCAGTATCCAGCCGAGAATGCCTTGCAGTGTGAGTCCCTCGACCCCAAACAGGCCGCCAGCACTGCCAATCAATGCATTAATGATTTCGATGAGGGCAACGAACGCAATAAGCAATACTAGAATGTTGGCGGCCAGTCGCATGGCGGCAAGTGCGCCATCGGCCGCCGCATCGATCACGTTAACGGAGGTGCGCGGGATGTCGGCGTGATCGGTGCCAAAGGTGTCGGGCGTGCGGGTTTCCGGCACCATGATTTTGGCGATGACCAATGCCGCAGGGGCGGACATGAGACTGGCTGTGACCAAGTGCCCCGCGTAGTCGGCACCGATAAACTGCGTGTAGGCGATCATCACCGAGCCCGCTACCGTCGCCATGCCGGTGGCCATAAGGGCAAACAACTCGGATTCAGTCATGCGCGAAATATAGGGCTTTACCATCAGCGGAGCCTCGGTTTGCCCAACAAAAATGTTGGCCACGGCAGCCAGGCTTTCTGCGGCCGAGAGCCCCATGGCGCGCGACATAAGGCGAGCCACTGCACGGACGATAATCTGGGCGATGCCCAGGTGATAAAATATCTGAAACAACGCGCCCATCACGATGATGCCCGGCAGCACGTTAAGCGCAAACGAAAAGCCGGTTTCCATCAACGAGCCGAATACAAACGCCGACCCTTTATCGATAAACCCTTGAAGACCAGTGACGCCACTTTCGAGTCCATCGAAAAAGCGTTGACCCATCGATGTGCCGAGAAACACCAGCCCGAGCGCAAACTGAATGGCGAGACCCCACAACGCGATACGCCAAGGAAAGCGGTTGCGTGCAGAAGACAGTAACCAGGCAATGCCGAGCATAACGACAATGCCAAAAACAGCGGTGATGCGTTGAGTGAGATGGTCCAAGTCGGCGTCCCCAATTTTTCCCCAGGCCAGATTAACAGTGATCCAGCGGAACGTCATCGACAAGTTGCGCTCAGAATGACTCACTCAGGCCACCGCGCCGGGATATCCGCGCTATAATTGCGGTCAGAACACTACAATGGATGGTCTGGAGCCGAGCATGAAGCCCTATTCACTTTTCTGCGGATTGGTCGCGACCGGCCTGCTGGCGGGCGTCATGGCGCCGCCGGTCGGTGCCGAATTGTCATCGCGCCCCGAATCGGCTGAATCCGCCGCAAAAGACCAACCCATTGCGTCGACGTATCGAATCGAGTTTATGGGCAATATCCAAAACGCCGCGCTGCGTGAGGCCAGCGGTTTGGCTGTTTCGACCCGTTCTGAAAACGTGTTCTGGTCGCACAATGATTCCGGATACGGTCCGTCATTGTTCGCGTTCGGCGAAGACGGCGAACCGCGCGGTCGCTTTTTGGTTGAACGGGCGGTATCCAAGGACTGGGAGGATATGGCGTCGTTTCGATGGCGAGGCGAGTCCTGGCTGCTCATTGCCGATGTGGGTGACAACAGTTCACGCAAGCCGTTTTATACGCTGTATCTGGCCAAAGAGCCGCCGCTACCAAAAAAACGGTCAAATCGTCTATTGCCACTGCGCAATGTCCAAATGGCGAGACTGACCTATCCGACGGGGGCCGCTGATACCGAAGCGGTGGCGGTCGACAGTCGCACCGAAACGGTCTATCTCGTGTCGAAGCGCGAGCGGCCCGCTCGGGTATTCAGTGTGCCACTCAGTGCGTTTGGCTCTGAAGACATTGTGACCGCGCAGCTCGAAACCGAGCTTTACGCGCTGCCCGCACCCACATTGCAGGATATCTTGGATCATCCTAATCTGGGCTTTTGGTTCGCTCAGCCGAGCGCCATGGATATCGCGCCCGACGGCACGTTTGCCGTGATTCACACCTACGGCCACTCGTATCGGTTCGATCGAGCGGAAACCGAAAGCTGGGCTGAGGCATTGGCCAAAGCGCCTCGGCAGATTGAGGTGCCAGCGATGAAGCAATCCGAGGCGGTTGCCATCGGCCTCGACAGTCGCAATCTGTATTACACCAGTGAGGGGCGCAATCCGCCCTTGTACCGGCTGGTGCCTGATGGAGCGGACTAGCATTTCGTCACGCCTGTGTTCTGATGCTGTCGCTGCTACACTCACGGTCGGCTTACCTGTTGGAAACGTTATGCGTGTAGTTTTATCGATTGGCCTGTTCATACTGCTGGCGAGCTGTTCGACGGTTGCGCCTCAAACCACGCCTCGGCTGGGAGATGCTGAAACCGTCACCATCATGGCGTTCAATGTCGAAAACCTGTTCGATACTGAGCATGATGTCGGCAAGAATGATTACACCTTTTTACCCCGAGTCAAAAAAGACAACGACGCCCATCGGGCGCGTTGCAACGAGATTAGCGTGCGTAAGTGGCGCGAGCAGTGTCTGTATTGGGATTGGAGCGAGCAGGCGCTTACATTCAAGCTCAAAACGTTGGCGGACGTGATTACGCAAGAAGGACGTGGACCGGACATCATTGCTCTGCAAGAAGTCGAAAACGTACACGTATTAGAGCGTCTCCGTCGAGGTTATTTGTCGGACCAAGGGTATGGCGAGCCGATTCTAATCGAAGGAAACGATGATCGTGGCATTGATGTCGCGTTTTTATCTCGCTTGCCGATGGTGGGCACACCCACGCTTCATCCGATCACGTTTACGCAAATTAGTGAGCGGCGCCAAAAAGACACTCGCGGCATTTTGCAGGCCAATTTCAAACTCCCTGACGGTGCCGTGCTCACGGGTTATTCTGTGCACTTTCCGGCGCCGTATCACCCTTATTCGTTACGCATTGACGCCTACCGATCGCTCAATGCGCTGCTCGCCCAGTTACCGGCTGATCGCCTCGCGTTTGCCGCTGGCGATTTCAACACGCCATCGCTGGAAGAAAACGAACAGCGTATTATCGAGCGCATTGCGAAGCCCAAGTGGCTCATCGGTCACGAATCGGGCTGCCGTGCTTGTCCAGGCACCAGCTATTATCCGCCGAAAGACGATTGGTCGTTTCTCGACATGATTCTGGTGCGCAAGTCGACAAACGAGATTGGCGAATGGCGCCTTAATGACGCCACGCGTTTGGTCAACCGTCACCCAGAACAGCAACGCGACGGCTACCCATTGTCGTTCAGCGTGGCCCCGCTCAGCGGTGTGTCAGACCACTGGCCGTTGCTCGTGGAGCTCGAACGATCACCCGCCCAGGATACGGCGCGCTAAATCCGGGCAAACACTGGGGATGCCGGCTGGTTAAAAAATCGCCAGCCGAGGGCGGTAAATGGCAGCAATTGGCCAATAAGTGTTTGTTATATATAATAAACTTCCGTCAAACGCTTGCCAATCACGACCGACCTGTGTATGTTCTCCGCTCCCGAATTCGATGCGAAATTGCGAGAAAACGCACGCTTTTTAACTAAATTCTGAATTACATTTGCTGCGCGGTGGGCGTTTCGTCCGTGCGCAGCCTTCATTGTCTGACGCTCGCTGAAGGCCACAACACGATAGGAACGACGAGCAGGGTTAGCTCGGCGTTCTCCATTGCGATACAGGGTTTGCAGATCACACATGCCGATACGGATATTCAATAATTACATTCACCGCCAAGTGTTTTATCTCGCCGTTGTCGAGACGCTTATGATGATCGGAGCGGTGTACCTTGGCGCTCGGCTTCGTTTCGGGGGCCGCCTTGATGCTATTTTCGACTCGATCGGCGCGGTATGGCCGCGCGCTTTGCTTATCGCTTTAGTTGTTCTGGCCAGCATGGTGGCCATGGGGCTCTATCACGGTCGCCTACGCACCCGAATGAGCGGCATTGCCGTACGGGTGGTGGCCAGCTGCGTCGCCGCGGGAGCGGCCCTCGCGCTGTTGTTCTATATCTTTCCAGGGTTGTATCTCGGTCGCGGTGCGCTGGCGATCACCATGCTTCTGATCTTGATTGGGTTGCTGCTCACTCGCGTTATGTTTCACAACTTAGTGGATGGCAGCGTCTTTCGTCGCCGTGTACTGGTCTATGGCGCAGGCGAAAAAGCGGCCAATATAGTGGGGCTGCGACGGCGATCCGACCAGCGTGGCTTCAAGGTGATCGGATTCTTGCCCGCGGAGAACAACGAACGGCACTCGGTAGATCAAGATAAACTGCTCAAGCCTTCGGGTACCATAGCGGAGTTGGCACACGAGCATCGGATCGATGAAATCGTGGTCGCCATTGATGACCGTCGGCGTGGGTTTTTGGTTCAAGAGCTTCTCGAGTGCAAGCTCAACGGAATTGGCGTGATCGACGCCATGTCGTTCTTCGAGCGAGAGACCGGCAAAGTCAAACTCGATCTTCTGTATCCGAGCTGGATGATTTTCTCAGAAGGCTTTTCACGGAATCCGCTTCGAGTATTAACCAGTCGCGTGTTCGATGTGCTGGCGGCGTTGTTTTTACTGTTTCTCACTTGGCCGGTGATGCTCATCGTGGTGTTGGCCATCTGGTGGGAAGACGGCCTGGATGCGCCCATTATTTATCGTCAACAGCGGGTAGGCCTGCGCAACTCCGTGTTCGATGTCATGAAGTTTCGCAGCATGATCGCCGATGCTGAAAAAGATGGTGTCGCGAAATGGGCGGAAAAAAATGATAGTCGCATAACGCGTGTCGGCTCTGTGATTCGCAAGTATCGAATCGATGAGCTACCGCAGATTTTTAATGTATTGCGTGGCGACATGCGTTTTGTCGGTCCCCGCCCTGAGAGACCAAGCTTTGTGGAAGAGCTGAGTCACGCCATCCCGTACTACAAAGAACGGCACACCGTGAAACCGGGGATTACCGGTTGGGCACAACTGTGTTACGACTACGGTGCATCCAGCGAAGATGCGCTGGAGAAGCTTCAATACGATCTGTACTACGTTAAGAATCACAATATGTTGTTTGATTTGCTCATTCTTCTGCAGACCGCCGAAGTGGTCTTGTGGAAATCCGGCGCGCGCTAATCGTCTAGCGCGCGGTGTCCAGCCCAGGAGTGTGGCGTGATTAACCTCGGTTTTGGCAGCTACCTGCTCGGCGCGGTATTCCATCTGGCGCTCGCCGTGTTTGTGCTTGCGCGTTGGGGCAATCGACCTGGCAGCCGCCAATTTCTCATAACCGTACTGCTCAATGCAGTGTGGGCGGGCGTACTCACCCAATTTACCGGCCCGAATCGACTCGAAGACCTGCTGTTGGTGGTCATCGCCGAGCTGGTGCGGATGGTGTTGTGGCTGCTGCTCGTGTGGCGATTTTTGTTTGGCGACGACCGGCGTCAATGGCCTCGACAAACCGCCTATTACGTTCATGGCACGTGGGTGCTGGTTGTGCTGTTGAATGTGGTCGTCTTAATCACCGCGGCCACCGGTACGCCGTTCATGACGGGCGCGACTAGCTACTTGATGAGCATGTTCGTGCTGTCGATCGTTGGCTACCTCCTTGTGTATCAGTTTTATCGCAACAGCACGGTCGATGAGCGTTGGCAAGTTAAGTTCTTCTGTCTCGGCGTCGGTAGTCTGTTTGTCTACGATCTGTTTGTCTTTTCCCTGGGCGTACTGTTTCGAGGTCTGGCGCAGGACTTGTGGGATGCCCGTGGTGTGGTTAATGCGGTGGTTGCCGGACTACTCGCCGTGGCCGTTGTGCGCATGCAGGCCCCCAGCAAGGAGGTGACCCTGTCGCGCAAGGTCGTGTTTTATTCGACCGGCATGCTCGGGGTCGGCCTCTATCTGGTCGCGATTGCGGTAGGCGGCTATTTCATTCAGGTCGTTGGTGGCGACTGGGGCACCTTTGCACTCATTGTCTTCCTATTTATTGCACTCATGCTGCTGGCCATTGTGTTGTTTTCGGGCCAAGCGCGGGCGCGACTTCGGGTGTTTCTCGAAAAGAACTTTTTCCACTATCGCTACGACTACCGACGGGAATGGCTCAATCTCACGCGCTCGCTGTCGGCGAATAACAACGAAGAGGGTTTGCCGCTTCGCGCACTTCGTGCGGTGAGCAACATCGTGCAAAGTCCTGGCGCTACCTTGTGGCAGCTTGGGCCCAACGGCTACAGCGTGCGGGAAGCGTGGAACATGAGTGATTACGCGGGTATCGTCGAGGCAACGAATTCGTCTTTTTGTGCTCGAATCGGCCAGCGCGAGTGGATAGTTGACAAGCATGAGCAGGAGCGAGAGGTTGACCAGATGGGGCTGCCCGCGTGGTTCGCCGACGACCCAAAAGCATGGCTGACCATTCCGCTGATTCACAATGAGGAGCTGATCGGCTTTATGGTGTTGGCGCGCTCCATGGCGGTGAACGAGCTCACCTGGGAAGACCGCGATCTGTTAAAATCAGTGGGTCGGCAGGTTGCCAGTCACCTGGCGCTGCATGAGTCAGCTCAGGAACTGGCACAAACCCGGCAGTTTGAAGCCTACAATCGATTGGTTGCCTTTTTAATGCACGATCTCAAAAACCTGATCGCGCAGCAGTCGCTGGTGGTTCGCAATGCGGCGAAGCATAAGGGTAACCCCGAGTTCATTGATGACGCCATTGCGACGGTCGATAATTCGGTCAATCGGATGAATCGAATTCTTGACCAACTTCGCCGCGGCGAACAGGGCGGGGATGTGCGGGTGGTCGAGGTGGCGCGCCTGTGTCACGCGGTGATTGACGCGACCCATGAGCGTCAGCCGATCCCGGTGCTGGTTGATGCTCCGGAATTACGGGTGCGCGTAGACCGCGAGCGGCTGCTGATGGTGATGGTGCATTTGGTTCGAAATGCCCAAGATGCCACGTCGGCTGACGGATCTGTGACGTTGGTCGCCCGTAAGGAGGGCATAAACGCTATCATTGAGGTCAGTGATAATGGGAGCGGCATGAGCCCCGATTTTATCCGCGAGCGTCTGTTTGTACCGTTTGATACGACCAAAGGTGTTAAGGGCATGGGCATTGGCGTGTATCAGGCGCGAGAGTTTGTGCAGTCGGTCGGCGGCGAGCTACAAGTGGATAGCGAAGTCGGTGCCGGTTCCACGTTTCGACTTGTCATGCCGCTCGCCGAACACTCGGATTAACGTCGTTCTGAAATTGCAGGAGCAATGCATTGACAGCTAATCGTAAATTACTTGTGGTGGAAGACGACCCCGGTATTCAAAGCCAGCTTAAGTGGTGTTTTGAAGATTACGAGGTGATCTTTGCGGCCGACCGCGAGTCGGCGATTAACGAAATACGGCGCCATGAACCGCCCGTTATTCTTCAGGACCTCGGGTTGCCGCCCGACGCCGAGGGTGTGAGCGAAGGCTTGGCGACACTGGATGAAACGCTGAGGATTGCGCCACACACCAAGGTCATCGTGGTGACCGGTAACGGCGATACCAACAATGCGGTTAACGCTGTTGCGGCGGGGGCCTACGATTTTTACAGCAAACCCATTGATACCGATGTGCTGTTGCTGTTAGTGCAGCGCGCTTTTCATATTTACGAGCTCGAGCAGCAGCATCGCAATTTGATGAACACGACGGATTACTACGCGCTCGAGGGCATTATTGCCACAAGCGATACGATGTTGAAAGTGTGTCGTCTTATCGAAAAAGTGGCGCCGACCAACGTCACGACGCTGCTGCTTGGCGAAAGCGGCACCGGTAAGGAGCTGCTAGCGCGCGCGGTGCACAGTTTGAGTCCCCGTAAGAAAGAGCCGTTTGTGGCGATCAACTGCGCGGCAATCCCAGAAAACTTGCTTGAGAGTGAGTTGTTCGGCTACGAGAAGGGTGCCTTTACCGGCGCCGCCAAACGCACGGAAGGCAAGATCGAATTCGCTAATGGCGGCACGCTGTTTCTTGATGAAATTGGCGATATGCCGATGCAACTGCAAGCCAAACTACTGCGATTCCTACAGGAGCGTGTGGTCGAGCGAATCGGCGGGCGCACGGAGATTCCGGTTGACGTGCGGGTGGTGTGCGCCACTAACCAAAATTTGCAAACGTGCATTAGCGACGGACGGTTCCGTGAGGATTTGTTCTATCGTATCTCAGAAGTCACCTGCAATATTCCGCCGCTGAGGGAGCGCGAAGGTGATCCGGTCATTCTTGCGCGCGTGTTTTTGCAAAAATTCGCTGAGCGCCACGGCCGGCCGATTCGTGGTTTTACACAAGACGCGAACAATGCCATTGAGGCGTACGATTGGCCGGGCAACGTTCGCGAGCTTGAGAACAAAATTAATGGCGCGGTAATCATGGCCGACGGTAAGCAGGTAGACGCAGACGATCTCGGTCTACTCGTACAAGAAGCCGGGCCGGATCAGCCGCTGAACTTGCGCGCGGTTAGACAAGCCGCCGAGCTTAAAGCACTGCGACAATCGCTCGCGCGCACCGATGGGAACATTTCGAAAGCAGCCGAACTGCTGGGCATCACACGCCCGACCTTCTATGACCTCATGCAGCGTCATGGCATGGGCGACAATAACTCTTCCTAAAGGCAAACAACTATGAACAGGGTACGTAAACTGATTTCCGGCGCGGTGTTGCTGATGCTCATCGGCGTAGCGAGCGGCTGTGGTGAAAGTAAAACGGAAGAGCAGCGCATGGCGGATGCCGCTGTGGCCTATGAAAATGGCCAATACCGAGCGGCACTGATCGAGCTGAAGAACGTTCTTCAGGAAAACCCGAACAACAAAGACGCGCGTGTATTGCTGGCCAACACGTCGATCAAAATTGGCGACGCGGATTCAGCAGCAAAGGAACTTGAGCGCGCGGCGCGACTTGGCGCAACACCTCAGGAAATCTACGCACTGCAACAGCGCACTTGGCTCAAGCTCGGCAGCTTTCAAGAGCTCATTGATAATTTTTCCGATGTAAAAGCCAGTGGTGATGAAGAGCGGGCAGAAATGCAGCTGCTCTTTGCGAAGGCGCAGAATGGACTCGGCAACACCGACATCGCGCAACAACGCTATCGAGCCCTTGCCGATAGCGACGCAAATCCGCGGTGGCGATCGGAGGCGCTGATCGGTCTGTCATTGTTAGCCCGTACCGAGGGGAACGTGGAGCAGGCCATCGCGCTTGGCGAGCAGGCGTTGGCACTGTATCCAGAGTCGGCGTCAGCCCCAATTGCGCTAGGCCAAATCGCCATTTCACAAGCGCGTTTTGACGACGCATATGCCTTTTTTAAACAGGGTCAAGAGGCCGCGGGGTTGACCGAGGAAGAGCGTTTCCTAATGTTGTCCGGCGAGTTGGAGGCATCGATTGGTACGGGCGATATTGAAACCTCGAAGGAGGTCGCGAATCGTCTGTTTGCGTTCGCACCAGAGCACCCGATTACCTCGTACTTGTTGGCGCGTGTCGCCTATATCGCCGGTGATAAAGAACTCGCCTTTGAAAGTACGCAAAAGGTATTGTCCAAGTATCCCAACTTTATTCCCGCCCAATTCTTGCAAGGTGCGCTGTCGCTCGAACGCGGAGAAAACCCTCAGGCTGAGATGTTTTTATCCAACGTAGTCGCCGCGCAGCCGAATAACTTCGAGGCGCGCAAACTCCTTGCGGAGTCGAACATTCGCCTGGGCAACGCCAGTCAGGCTGCACAAATTTTGCGCGACGGGATCGCCTTAGGGCCGGGAGCCGAGGAGCTCATGAGTATGCTTGGGCGCGTGAATATCCGGCTGGATAATTCCAGTGACAACATCGCCCAATTGGAACAATCGCTAGAGCGCAATCCAGACAATGAGCAAACCCGACTGACCTTGATTGCTGCGTACATCGCCGCAGGCAGGGCGGATGAAGCGCTGGCTTTAAGCGAGTCAAGCACGTCGGAGGCGGTCACGCCCGAGCGTCAAGCGACGATCAAATTCATTGCCGCCCTTCAGGCCAAAGACCGACAGGCGGCGAACGCGCAGGCCGATATAATTTTGTCGACCTGGCCGGACAACCCGCGCACACACAACATGATCGCCAGCTGGTATTTATCAGAGGGCATGATTGTCAAAGCGCGTTCGACGTTGGAAAACGCGTTTGCGCGCAACCCAGATTTCACAGGATTGTTGACCAACCTGGCCAAGCTGGATGCGCAAGAAGGCAAAATTGCCGACACGAAAACACGTTATGAAGACTTTTTGTCCAGGAACCCCGACAACGTTGACGCATGGGTGTCGTTTGCGTCCATTTACATGGTCGAAGGCGACGAACAGGGCGCGCTTGATGTGTTGAAACGAGCGCGTGCTGCGGCACCCAATGAGTACATGCCGTTGGCTGTCCAAACACGTGTCCTATTGACCTTCAATCGGGTGCAGGAAGCGCTGGAGGTCGCCGAGCAGGCCGCCACACAGTTTGAGAGTGTTGCCGTTACTCAGTTTATTTATGGGCGCGCGTTGTTCGAAGCCCAACAGTATGATCTCGCGCTCGAGTTCATTAAGAAGGCCGATAGTTTGCGGCCGGGCGATCCGGAGATTGTGACGTACCGCGCGCGTACCCAGGCGCGAATGCAGCGGTTTGCCCAGGCGAAAAAATCGTACGAGGAGTTATGGGCGCTGGTGCCAGGAACGATCGAAGCCGCGCAGAGTATCGCGCTGTTAGAACTTCGCAGTGGCAACACGGCTGCCGCCAACGAGATGCTCGATGCGCTCAAAGAAGCTCGTCCAGATGATGTGCGCGTGATGATTGTGGAAGGGGACATCAAGGCCGAGTCTGGCAACTTTCGAGACGCCTATCGCCTTTACGATCAGGCCTATGCGAAGCGACCCTCGCTGGATCTGACGCTCAAGTTGGATCGAGCTGCCGCGCGAATGGGGCAAGACGGCTTGCCGGTCATCGAGCGCTGGCTTAATCAAGCTCCCGAGGATGTCGCTGCGCGGTTGGTTTACGCACAGCGTTTGCAGCAACTGGGTCGAAGCAACGATTCGATCCGTCAATACGAGGCCGTGATTCAGCAGCGATCCGACGATGCCATCGCGCTCAACAATCTGGCCTGGCTCTACTTTGAAAGCGGTGCCAGCGACACGCAGGGGCGAGCGATCGAATTGGCTGAGAGAGCCTATAACTTGCTACCCAACAATCCGCAGATAGCGGATACGTACGGTTGGATTCTGTTTCGCTCAGGTGAAGTCGCTGAGAGTCTTCGCGTGTTGGGTCTTGCGGAGTCGGCCGCGCGCGACCAGGGCGTGCCCGACGCCCGGGACATCGCCTATCATTACGCGGCGGCACTGAATGAGTCGGGTGATCGCAGTCGAGCCCGTCAAACGCTGCGCACCATATTGAGTGATGAGTCGCCGTTTCAGAGTCGCGAGAGCGCGCAGCAGTTGTTTGACAGCCTAGCGCGTCCTTGACACATCGTGGGCGGGCCAAACCGCCTTACTGCGTCATGTTATCGCGTTCAACGTGTCGGTTTCGAGGCGGTGTGTTGGGATGGGGTCGCGGTGTCGGTTGCGACCTGATACCTAGCGCGGCACCAGCTGGCTTGTCGCGCGTTGATCGCCCGGCGCGAGTTGCAACTTGAGCGCTCTGATCGGACTTGGACCCAGTTCGTGTGCTTTTTTATACGCGGACTGAGCCAGCGCCGTTTCGTCTTCTAACAGATACAAATCGCCTTCGATCTCGGCGATGAGATCGGCGCCCACATCCACCTCAGCGAGCAATTTGACGGCATCGTGCGCTTTTCGATCAAAGCCCCGTTTGTGTAGTTCGATAATCATCGGCTGCAGACTGTTGATCGCGTCGCCATGCTCATCGATCAGCGCTTCGATTAGCGCCTGCGCTTTTGGGTAGTCGTTGACCAACAGATTGGCGTGGATTAACGCCAGTGCGTTATGCGGCTCTGTGGGTGCCAGTCGGCGTGCCTCCGCCGCCGCCGTTAGTGCTTCGCTGTTTTGCCCGGTATTGATCAAGGCATAGGCCAGCATACGCAGCACGTCAGCGTGGTAAGGGTGTGCCGATGCGGCCTCTTGTGTTACGCGCACCGCTTCGTGGTAGCGCTGTTTGTTCAAATGACGGCTCGCGAGAATAATGCGCGGTTCAACAGCCTCCGGATTGCGTCCGCGTGCCAGCTCCAGCCACGCCATTTCTTCTTCGGTTTCGCCGCGAAGATACGCGATTTCAGCCAGTGCCAACAGTGCGTGGAGATTCGCCGGGTTTTCACGCCGGAGCTTTTTGGCGTATTCCACCGCGCGATCAAGTTGACCGGAGCGCAAAAAACGCTCCAAACGCAGCACCTGGCGCGAGCTTTCCGTGATTTGGCCTGGTGGATTCCACGTTTTCATTAAATCGTCCGCCGCTGTCAGATCGCTGCGATTGAGATACGCGGCCGCCAAACGGGTTTGTCGACGCAGGTTGGAGGGGTCTGCGAGCACGGCTCGGCGCAGGTACGCTTCACCATCGGTGCAGGAGCGAGCATAGCGGCAGGCCGTTCCGTAGAGATCAAGATGGGCGGGGTTAAGGCTGTCTTCGATAATCGGTTTGAGTGTTGACACCGATTCCTCGGCGTTACCCATTTGTAGGTACGTTTCCGCCAACAGGGCGACCATTTGCGGGTCGTTGTCGTTGAGTTCGAAATACTGATCGAGATACAACTGGGCACGACCAAATTTGCCTTGCGAGGAGTTGATTGCGGCGAGCAGTTTTAGCGATGGCTCATGATCGGGAATGATCGCGATCACGCGGTATAGAAAATCGCCAGCCGTGCCATATTCGCCGGCTTGGAATGCCAAAAGTCCTCGAACATATTTGGGCAATGGGTGCCAAGGATAGCTGTCGATAAGCGCCTTCATGTTTTGCGTTGCCAATGAGCGCTTGTCGAGGTACCACTGCGTTTCGATTAAGCCGACCTGCGCAAGCATAAACTCGTAAGGTCGGTCGACACCGTCCTGCCCATCGATGGCATTCACAAAGGCACGTTCGGCGTCCACGAGTCTGCCTTGGTCGTAGTGAAGCGCGCCTAACGCCTGCCATGCAGCGATCGATAAAGGGTGCGTGCGCGTTGCGTTTTCTAAGTAGACGCTCGCCGCGCTGAAGTCCCCTTCGGCCTTTTGCACAGCCGCCAATCCCAGTTTGCCGTCGAGGCTCTCTTTGTCCAGCCGCATGACTTCGGTGAAAAAGAGTTCCGCGCGCCCCGGCAGATTCAGTTGCAGTGCGCCCAAGCCGTTAGCGGATAGCCAGGCGATAAGATCGGCATCGCCCGGCGGTCGTGGGCCGAGCACCGATTCGATTCGCTCCGGTTGACCCTGAGCAAGCAGTGACTGGGCGAGGGGTCGATAGACGAGTCGGCCCGGTGCACCCAGGCCTCGCGCGTATTTGAGCTGCGCTTCAGCGGCCTCGGCGCGACCGGCCGCGAGCGACACCTTGCCCTGCATGAGGCGCGCTTCCAAATTGTCGGGAAACGTCTGGATCAGATTGGCCAGCTCCAGCGACGCGGCGCCGTAGTCGGCGCGCTGCATGTTTTCGCGGACCAAATCGAGGCGTCCATCCACGGATTCCGGCTCCGAACAGCCGCTCAGCAGCCCCAGAACAATCACCAGCCACAGGCCGATGGTGCGCCAAAATCGTGGTTGTGCGTGGTCCATGCTGGAATTTCCGTTGCGTTGCCGCTTTATTGTTGTATGGGAACAAACACCGATCATTGGAATCTATACTTTTTTCTCATAAGTTACTAGAAAACATTATATTTATGTAACACGATGAGTAAAAAGGCGAGTGCGTCGTGCGGCTCGGTCCACCGGCAATCCAGCAGCGCCTGTTCAGCCATGATCCCTTGAAATCGGCACGCGGTTGGGGGCCATCGAATCAACCCCCAAATTCGTGAACCGCACCCTGTTCGCGGACGCGAGCTGTGGTAAACTCGCTCGCGCTAGTTATTGATTGATCAATGTTTTTGGAGAATTTTCACCATGTTGCAGCGGCCCAATATTTTCGTCCTCCTAATTTCGCTTCTGGCGCTTTCCGCGTGCGCAGGCAGCGCACCTAGAGTGGATACATCGACGGCGGAGCCAGTTGCCACCCAGTCTGTTGAAAATTATGCGATCGGACCGGGAGACAACCTGGACGTACACGTGTGGCGACATGAGGATTTGTCCCGCGTGGTGCCGGTTCGCCCGGACGGGAAGATCTCCACGCCGCTGGTTGAAGACATGCGTGCGGCCGGCAAGACCGCCAGCGAACTCGCCCGGGACATCGAGGCGCAGCTCTCCGAATACATCAAAACCCCGAAGGTTACGGTTATCGTGACCGGCTTTGTGGGTCAAACCAACGACCAAATACGCGTGATTGGCATGGGCGGCCAACCTCGGGCCATTTCTTACACGGCCAATATGTCGCTCCTCGACGTCATGATCGCAGTCGGTGGATTGTCTGAATTTGCTGCGCCGCGTCGATCCAAAATCCTGCGTCGAGTGAATGGGGAGGGCACGGAGATTCCGGTACGGCCTGATCTGCTGCTCGAGCGTGGGGATATTCGTTATGACATTCCGATGCGACCGGGCGATGTACTGATCATCCCTGAATCGCGATTTTAAATTTAACAAAATACGACGTTACGTGATCTACATCACGGATACTTTTAGCTATCTCATTGATACTTCGTTAACGGAAATACCAAGATAAGGTCATGGCTGAAATAATTGCTCAAATTATGGCGCACTTGCGGGGCATGTGGCGCTTTCGCTGGTGGGCGCTACTGGGTAGCTGGGTGTTGTGTATGCTCGGCTTCATCTGGGTGTACACGCTGCCAAACATGTATGAATCGAGTACGCGTGTGTACGTCGACATGCAGTCGGCGCTCGGCGATGCGATTCGCGGGCTGGGTAGCAGCAGCGACGTGCGTGAAGAAGTGCAGATGAAACTTAGCGAGATGGTGTCGATTCCCAATCTCAAAAAAGTGGCGCGTGACACCGATATGGATTTGCGAGCCACCACGCCGCTGGCGATGGAAAAGCTCGTCGAGCGATTGCGCAACACCATCGAGCTGCGCAGCCTCCAAAACGGATCGCTTTATTCGATTACCTATCACGATCGTGATCCCGAGATGGCGCAGCGTGTCGTGCAAACCATGCTAAGCGACTTCGTTGGCGGCAGTTTGCGCGAGAACAACCGCGATACCACCGAAGCGATGCGGTTTCTTGAAGAGCAGATTGCCATCTACGAAAAGCGACTGCTCGATGCGGAAAAAGGCCTGGCCGACTTCAAGAAAGAGAACGTTGGTTTAATGCCAGGTTCACAGGGCGATTACTACACCCGACTGGAAACCGCACAAAGCAATCTGCAGGGATTGGAGTTGCAGTATCGCCTCAAGCTCAACACGCGGGATGAATTGATCGCTCAACTCGAGGGCGAAGAACCCACCTTCGGTCTGGACCCGACGAGCACCGCCGCACCGTCGGCCGGTCCGGGCGGTTCCACGGTGGACGCCCAAATCGCCGAACTCGAGCTCTCTTTGGCACAGTTGAAACTCAGTCTTACGGATCGTCATCCGGATGTGATTTCCACACGCGAGACCATTGAGACCCTTAAAGCGCAACGGGAGCAGGAGCTTTCTCAGCGCGCCACCGTGCTTCCCGATCGTCCGGCCTTTAATCCGCTTGACCAGAATCCGGTGTATCAGTCGATGAAAATTCAGCTGAGCAACACCGAAATCGAGTTGGGCGAATTGCGCATTAACTTGCAGCAGGCTCGCTCTGAAGTGGCCAACTTGCGGCGCTTGGTCGACACCATTCCGGAGGTTGAGGCGCAGCTCAGTCGACTCAACCGCGATTATGATGTGACCCGCACCTATCACGACGATTTGCTAAATCGACTTGAGGCGGCGCGCCTTGGAGAAGATGCCAATGCGCAAAGCGACGACATTAAATTCCAGGTGCTGGATCCACCGGTGTTGCCACTCGACCCAACCGGCCCAAATCGTCCGCTGTTTTTGACCGCGGTGTTGATGGCCAGTTTGGTTTTTGGTCTTGCCATTTCATTTTTACTCGATCAGCTCAGGCCCGTATTTAGCACTCGCAGCGAACTGCGACGTAAAACCGGGTTGCCTGTGCTTGGCACGATCGGCGTGGTGCTCATGCCGCATCAGCGAATATCGACGCGACTGCAGACCGTGGCGTTTGCGGTGGGTTTGTTGGCGCTCATCGGCGCGTTTTTCGGAGTGTTGGTGATGGAGGACAGACTGGTGGAATTAGCCAGCGGCTTGCAGGGACGTGAAAGCGCATGAGTATTGTAGAGAAGGCGGTTAAGAAACATCGTAAGGACGGCAAGAAGCCCTCCGGCGATGCGAGTCAGAAGGCGCAGGAAACCGTGCGGCTGCAACCACACGAAGAAGCGACGCTTATTCCGGCAGAGGAATCGCTGGAGCAAACTACCGAGGAAGCGACGCACGACAAGCACGGTCGCACCATCGTGCCCAGCGGTGATGACAATAACAATGGATTGCCCGCGCTCCATAAGCAGCGCGTGCTGCATCTGGATTTTGATGCGCTGCGAGAAGCCAGTATTGTGCCGGCCGAAGACCTTGCGCCGCACATGGCTGACGAGTTTCGGCGTATTAAGCGGCCGCTGATCGCGAATGCATTCGGTAAGGGTGTGGTGCCGGTTGAGAACGGTAATCTGCTGATGTTATGCAGCGCGTTTTCAGGAGAAGGCAAAACCTTTACGTCAGTGAATCTCGCTATGAGTCTGGCCCTTGAGCGTGAGCGTACCGTGTTGCTTATTGATGCGGACGTGGCCAAACCCCATATCAGCCGCGCACTGGGCATCGATCAGCAGCGTGGATTGATGGATCTGTTGACTGACGACTCACTCGACATCGGTGACGTGCTTGTTCAAACGGACATGCCGGGCTTGCGCATTTTACCGGCGGGCACCCGCCACCAGTATTCAACCGAGTACCTTGCCAGCGACAAGATGCAAGAGCTGATGGATGAACTGGCGGGCCGTTATCCTAATCGCATGATCATTTTCGATTCGCCACCGTTGTTGCAAACATCGGAGGCGCAGGTGCTCGCCAGTTTGGTGGGGCAGGTCGTTATGGTGATCCAGGCGGGCAAAACCCCTCAGGCCGCAGTCAATGCAGCGCTGGAAATGATTGATTCGAATAAAGCAATAAATCTAATCCTCAATAAATGTCGTGTGCAGTCCTCAAACGACTATTACGGTGGGTACTATGGCCAGGAATACAGCTAACCCGAGAGGCGACGCCAATAGCCGCTCATTCACATCGAAACGTCTGTTGGCTCTGACCGCTGCCGGCCTAGTTGCGAATGGCGCGTCCGTTTCTGCCGCCGAGTGGGAATTTGCCGCGGATTTGTTTACCGGCATCACCTATACGGACAACTTTATCCTGTCGCCACCACCGGGCGAGGACGAAGAGTATGTCTGGGAATTGAGCCCGACGATAATTGCGTCGCGAGACGGCAAGCGTGTCGACATTGAGTTCGACTATCGGTTGCAAAGCTTGTTTTACGCTCGGGAAGATCGTCTCAACGAAGCGTATAACTATCTGCAATCGACGCTGCAGGCATTGGTGATTCCTGATTTTCTATTTTTCGATGCGGACGCCAGTATCAGTCAAACCGTTATTGATCCTCGTGTGGCATCCGGTAACAGTTCGATCAGCGTTAGCGGAAATACCGCCGAAACCATGACAATCAATGCGTCGCCTTATATTTTGCGACGTCTCGCCCCGTCCACATTTTTGCGTCTGGGTGCCTCCGCTGGTTTGGTCGAGTACGATGAGCCTCGCCTGATCGATAACAATCAGCTGGACTACTTTGGTTCGATCACGAACTCAGGCGGAGGAGGGCCGCTCGATTGGTCCTTGGGGTTTACCTCTAAACGGGTGGAATACGATGTCGATCGCGAGATCGAGCTGGCCCGCTATTCGGCTGAGGTGGGCATTAGAATCAGCCCGCGTACCGAGTTTGTCATGTCCGGGGGCGAAGACATTAACGATTTTGGTGCCCTGCCTGGCACACGCGTCGCCGAAGGCACGTTTTGGAACGTAGGGTTTCGAGGTGGTTTTGGCGATACGGTGGAATTTGACCTGCGCGTTGGCGAGCAGTTTTTTGGTGATTCTTATGGCGTGCAGTTCACGCGTTCGTCCCGCGCACTGACGACCTCACTGAACTATTCGGAAGAGGCCACGACCATCGGCGCCCAGCAGCTGGATTTTTCCAATGGACTGTCGCTGCTCAATTTGGCTGGCAATTTTGCTAACGAAATCGAAGTGGACGGATTCGAACTGCCCACACGTGATCCGGAATTGTATATCCGCCGCCGATTGGATTTTAGCAATACGCTTGAATCGGGCCGCAGCTCCATCCGTGCAGGCATCTACTACGAAGATCGCAGTTTTATCCGAACTGAGCTGGACGGTGCGCGTGAGAATGTGCGAGGCGCGTCGTTTGAATGGTCTTGGGAATTGGATGGGGCAACCAGTGTGGCAACCCGCGCAACCTATCAGTTGCTCGATTCAAGAGACGAAGTCAGTCGCCCCGAAGATTTGCGGATCAGCGTACAAATGCGTCGTGAAATTTTGAATCAAAGCTACATTACCGCGAGCATCGGTCGCAATGAGCGCAATGCGCCACAGGCTAACCAAGAGTATGAAGAGTTGGCTATTCGAATTGGATTCGGTCGTAGGTTCTAGGACGGACAGTGTATTCAGATTTTTATAACTTCAATGGGAAGCCGTTTGCGTTAACGCCCGATTTGCGATTTTTGTTTCGCAGCGAAAGCCATAAGCGAGCGCTTTCTTACCTGCATTACGGACTGGAGCAAGCCGAGGGATTTGTCGTTATTACTGGCGATATTGGAACCGGTAAAACGCTGCTGATTCAAGCGCTGCTCGAGGACCTCAAGACGCAGGAGATCGCGACGGCACGAGTAGCGGCTGCAAACCTAACCAAAGAAGAAATAATTCCGATGGTCGCGGCGGCTTTGAAACAGCCTTATGAAGGTAAAAGCAAAACCGCTTTAATACGTGATCTCGAGCTGTCATTGCGTCGCGCTCGTGAGTATCTAAAGGGTGTGTTGCTGATTGTGGATGAAGCCCAAACACTCACACCGGATGCACTCGAGGAGCTGCGCATTCTCTCCAATCTGGAGAGCAACGGCCGAGCCCTCATGCAGATCTTTTTAGTCGGTCAAAGCGACTTTCGTGAAACGCTGTTGCTCACAGAGATGGAGCCACTGCGTCAGCGCACGGTTGCCTCGTATCACATGGCGCATCTGACGCGCGCCGAGCTCAAACGCTATATCGGTTTTCGATTGTTGGCCGTCGGCTGGGATGGCAATCCAACGATTGATAATGATGTCTATGATGTTGTCCTCGACTTTACCGATGGCATTCCACGGCGCATCAATATTTTTATGGACCGTTTTCTCGTCTATGGGTTTTTGGAAGAGATCAATGAGTTTACCCGTGACCACGCTGAGAAAGTGGCCGAAGAGTTTTCGAATGAGCTAGCGGGCGATTTTCTGCGCCCGGTATTGCGCGAGCGCGCACTGGCCAAATCAAATGCACAGAAAGAAATGGCGTTTGATGAGGAGGAAGAGCCAGAAGAGCCGGCGACCAAGGTTAACGGCAGTAACGGTTCCAATGGTCATCGTCAAGCCGATGCCGATCCATCACCGGATGACACGTTAAGCTCGCCACTTGAAAAACGACTTCGCGGTTTGGATCGCAAGCTGAAAAAGCTTAGTGAAAAATCCCGCCAACAACGCCGTTAGTTCCGAGGTTTGATCATGTCTTCGTATCCCTCTCACTGGATTGAGCAGGCTGACAGGCTGCGCTCTGAACGACCTGTCAACGCGATGAGCGTCGATGTTGAGGACTACTTTCAAGTGTCGGCATTTGAAAAGACGATCAAACGCAACGACTGGGATAACTGGGAGCTGCGGGTCGAACGCAGCACCCATCGTGTGCTGGATATCTTCGACGAGGCTGGTATTAAGTCGACATTTTTTATGCTCGGTTGGGTCGCTGAACGCTGTCCCTCCCTCATCCAGCGTATCGTGAAAGAAGGACATGAGCTTGCCAGCCACGGCTATGAACACGTGCGCGTCATTCATCAAGATCGGGCGCAATTTGGCGCGGATATCCGTAAAACCAAAGCGCTGCTCGAAGACATGTCAGGTGTCGCGATAACCGGTTATCGTGCGGCGAGCTATTCGATCGGTCGCGATAATTTATGGGCGCTCGATGAGCTTCACGCAGCGGGGCATGAATACTCATCCAGTTTGTATCCCATCCGTCACGATTTGTACGGCATGCCCGAGGCGCCTCGGTTTGCGTTTCTTACCGGTGAAAATGGTCTGTTGGAAGTGCCGGTGACGACGGCATCATTCGGCGGGCGGAATTTTCCATGCGGCGGCGGCGGGTATTTTCGATTGTTGCCTTATCCGATGTATCGCAAAGCACTACAGAGGGTCAACGCCGTGGATCAGCAACCTGGTGTGTTTTATTTTCACCCGTGGGAAATCGATCCGGATCAGCCGCGAGTCCCGGGCGCGACTGCTAAAACACGATTTCGTCACTATCTTAATCTCAATAGAATGGAAGCGCGCTTGAAGCGTCTGGTACGGGATTTTGCCTGGGACCGGATGGATCGCGTGTTTGCACCAGCAAGGAAGGCAGCGTAATGGCGGCAGCGATTGATCAGCTAGCGGTTGAGGTAAAACAGTTAACGCCCAATGAGTTTGCGCAGTGGAATCAGTGTGTAGATCGCTGTGATGACGCAACGTTTTTCCATCGGGCAGAGTGGTTTGACGTTATCTCGCGCGCGTTTCGTCATACGCCGTACTACCTCTATACGGAGCGCGATGGGGAAGTGTCGGCCATACTCCCGCTCTTTCATACAAAAAGTGTTTTGTTTGGCAATGCCCTGACGTCTGTGCCCTTTTGCGTATATGGCGGCGCGGTTGGGACAAATGAAATCGACCGCCAAGCGCTGATTCATGAGGCCTGCCAGATTGCAGCCGGTCTGAATGTGGATGTCTTGGAGCTGCGGAATCGATGTACGCCCGAACAGGGTTGGCCGGGTAAAGAGTTGTACGTCACTTTCCGGCGTGAGATTGATCCAGATCCCGATGTCAACATGAAGAATATTCCGCGCAAGCAACGGGCAATGGTGCGAAAGGGCATCAAGCTCGGGCTTACCGCACGCGAGGATCAACACGTAGACGACATGTACGCGTGCTATGCCGAAAGCGTACGGAATCTTGGAACGCCAGTTTTTCCAAAGCGTTATTTTGCCATTCTCAAAGAAGTTTTTGGTGATGACTGCGAAGTGTTGTCTATCACCCATGACGGTACGCCAGTTGCCGGTGTGATGAGCTTTTATTTCAAGAACGAAGTACTGCCTTATTACGGTGGTGGTGTGTTTGCGGCACGCAAGCTTTATGCGAATGACTTCATGTACTGGCAGGTCATGGAGAACGCGCGGGAAAAAGGTATCACACTGTTTGACTACGGACGGAGCAAAGTCGATTCAGGCTCCTATCGATTTAAGAAGCACTGGGGGTTTGAGCCAGTGCCTCTTGCGTACTCGTATCATTTGGTTAAAGCGGATGCGGTGCCCAACATCAGCCCGAATAATCCAAAGTACAGAATTTTTGTTGATACCTGGCGCAAGCTGCCGGTGGGCATCGCCAATCGCGTTGGCCCGTGGCTTGCTCGCCAACTTGGCTGATATAGCGATAACCCATTGAGCAGCGTTTTCTGAGCATGGTGCTATTCACAACACATTCGTTTCACACAGAGCGAGCCGTGTCACCCAATCGTGAAGCGTGCGTCCGTCGCGTCCAATGGCGAGGGTGTCGATAATGTGCGGCATCCATGGTGTCGCGTCGATTAATCGACCGCTGCGGTTTTCGCGTGAAGATGTTGAGCGCATGGGTGACATCACCACCCACCGTGGTCCGGATGACGCGGGTTTATACGCTGCGTCAGAGGCGATTATCGCGATGCGACGACTGTCGATTATCGATGTCGAGGGCGGTCATCAGCCAATTTCCAATGCGGACGATTCGATTTGGGTCGTATGTAACGGAGAGATCTATAATTTTCAGGCGTTGCGAGAAGAATGCCTGGCCGCGGGTGCGGTGTTTAAAACCCACAGCGATACGGAAGTGGTTCTCCATCTCTACGAGCGTTTAGGGCTCGATTTCGTTTCCAAGCTGGAAGGCATGTTTGGCTTTGCGATTTGGGACGGCCGTCAACAACGCTTGGTGATCGGGCGCGATCGCCTGGGTATCAAGCCCGTCTACTTTTCGGTGGTTGATGGCAACATCCTGTTTGCCTCCGAGCTCAAGTCCATTCTGGCCCTGCCGGGCGTGAGCGCGCAGCTGGACGAGCAGGCGCTCACTGAGTATCTCAAGCTTGGCTACGTGCCGGCGCCTCACTCGATGGTGAAGGGCATACGCAAGCTACCTCCGGCCACCTTGCTGGTGGTTGAACGCGGCGAATTGCGTGAACACACCTATTGGGCACTCGAGCAACAGATCGAGACGATGACGGACGAGCAGTGGTGCGAACGATTCCGTCACGATCTCGAGTCCTCGGTAACGGGCCAGATGATCAGTGATGTGCCGCTCGGCGCGTTTTTGTCAGGCGGTATTGATTCGAGCGCCGTCGTAGCCTATATGGCACGCAACAGTGCCCACCCGGTTAAGACTTTCTCGATTGGCTTTGGCAACGCGTCCGGTGGTCAGTATTACAATGAACTACCTTATGCTCAGCAAGTCGCCGTGCTGTTTAAGACCGATCACCAAGAAATCGTGGTTGAGCCGCAAGCGGTAGACCTGATGCCACGCTTGTTGTGGCATATGGACGAGCCCATTGCCGATACAGCATTTGTCACGACGTACCTGGTCTCGGAGTTTGCGCGTCGAGACGTCACGGTGATTTTGTCCGGTGTCGGCGGCGATGAGTTGTTCGGGGGTTATCGTCGTTATTTAGGCGACTACTACCTTAAAGCGGTGAATTGGATGCCGCGTGGACTGCGCCGCGGGTTGCTCAAGCAGGTGGTCAATCGACTGCCAGCCGATCGTCATTCGCCATTGATGAATTTGAGTCGATACGCCAAGGCCGTACTCGAGTCGAGTGAGCTGTCCTTTGAACAGCGCTACAAAGGGTATGTTAGTGCTATGCAAGACTCGGCGGTCGCCGACTTGCTGCAAGACTCGACACAGAAGGGTGAGGATGCACTGGAAAACGCCTTTGCGCGTTTTACGACGGGCGATGGCGTGAATCGCATGATGCAACTCGATCTGGTGACGCAAATGCCGGACGACCTACTCATGCTCACCGACAAAATGTCAATGGCTGCGTCGCTGGAGTGCCGCGTACCATTGCTCGATGAGCGCATGGTTTCGCTGGCGATGGCTATGCCTGGCAAACAAAAAATACGTGGTCGCGAGCTTAAGAGCATCATGAAGCGAGCGCTCGAGCCGGTCTTGCCCAAGAACATTCTGTTTCGAAAAAAACGCGGTTTTGGCGCGCCGATGGGTGCGTGGTTCAAGCATGAGCTCAAGCCGATGATGGAGCATTTGCTTGCGGCGGATCGTATTGAGCGACGCGGTTGGTTTAAACCGCAAATCGTGGCCAATATGATCGATGAGCACAGCCATAACAAAGCCGACCGAACCGATGAACTGATGGCGCTGATTAACCTTGAGATCTGGTCGCAAATGTATCTTGACGGTCGCAGCCATGACGACGTGAACAGCGAACTCAAGCAGGTAATGTAGTTATGCGTGTCTTATTTGTCTGTCATCGATTCCCTTTTCCGCCCAAACGCGGAGGCAAGATTCGGCCGTTTAATATCATTAGTCATTTGACGCGATCGGGCCACGATGTAACGGTTTGCTCTCTCGCCCGAGACAAGGACGAGGCACAGGCTGGAGACGGCATCAAGGAGCACTGCCACGCCTACCATGTGTCGGTGACAGGAAAGTGGTTGCCGATTGCGCGCATGGTGTTGCGATTGCCAACGCCGGTACCTGCCAGCATGGGCTATTTTTACACAACTGAACTAAAAGGCGTGATTGATGGCCTGCTGCAAGAGAATCAGTACGATCTGATTTTCGTGCATTGTTCATCCGTTGCGCAGTTTGTTCGTCATGTCCAGCACGTGCCAAAAATTATCGACTTTGGCGATATGGATTCGCAGAAATGGCAGATCTATTCTTCCTTCAAGCCCTTTCCTCTGTCGGTTGGGTATTGGTATGAAGGTGTGCGACTTGAGCGCGAGGAAAAGCGGCTGGCGCGCCAGTTTAATCTGAGCACCTGCACGACCAAAGCCGAGCTCGATACCCTAAACGAGTATGGGGCTGCACACGCTACGGGCTGGTTTCCAAATGGCGTGGACGCGACGTTCTTCAAGCCGCTTGGTATCGAACCGGAGACCGATGCGATCGGGTTTGTTGGGCGGATGGATTATTATCCGAATCAATTGGCGATGTTCGACTTTTGCGAGGAGGTTCTGCCGTTACTCAGGCCGGCGAAGCCAGGTCTCAAGCTCTATATTATCGGCGCGGAACCCAGTGCCAAAGTGCGTGCCTTAGGTGAGTTGGACGGGGTGACCGTTACCGGTACCGTCGATGATATCCGTGCCTACGTGCAAAACTGCCAGCTGACGGTTGCGCCATTGGAAATCGCACGTGGCACACAAAATAAGATTCTGGAATCCATGGCTCAGGAAGTGCCGGTGGTGTGTAGTGCACAGGCCGCAGGCGGTGTTGACGCCGTGCCAGCTGAGCATCTATTGGTGGCGACCTCGCCACAAGAGTATGCGGACCACATTCTGTCTCTACTCAATGATCCTGATTATCGCGGTCGCCTTGCAAAGGCCAGCCGCGCACGTGTCTTGAGCAATCATGATTGGCAACAGTCAATGATTCGCCTCGATGCGCTGATCAAATCGGTTGTGCAGACGGGCTGATGGACAGCGCCGCCGATTCCCTGCATCGCGCCGCACTTGTGGGCGGCGGTGTATTGCTTGTGTTACTCGGCGTGCTCTATTTTCCGTCGCTGCAAACCATGTGGCACACATGGGGTGATTCGAACACCTATCAGCATGGCTTCATTGTTTTTCCTATGTCTGCCTATCTCATTTACACACAATGGTCGCGCTTTGCCGCTGCGCCACAACAGCCTGTTCTGTTGGGCGCTTTGGTACTGATTGGCTGCGGATTGCTGTGGATAGTGGCCGAACTACTCAACGTGCATGTGATTGGTCAACTCATGTTCGTTTCGATGATTTTAGTATTGGCCGCCAGTTATTTTGGTTTGAGTAAGGTCGCCACCCTATTATTTCCTTTGGCCTACCTCTATTTTGCCGTACCCATGGGTGAGAGCCTAGTGCCGGTGCTTATGGATTTTACCGCGGACTTTACCATTTGGGCCCTCAAGGCAACCGGACTGCCCGTCTATCGCGATGGGATGTTTTTTAGTATTCCGGCCGGCGATTTCGAAGTGGCAAAAGCCTGCAGTGGCATCCGCTATCTGATGGCGTCCTTTGCCTTGGGCACGCTCTATGCCTATCTGAGTTTCCGCAGTTTTCGTAAGCAGCTGGTGTTTTCGATTATCTCTCTGATCGTTCCGATTATTGCCAATGGTATCCGAGCCTATGGCATCGTCATGATCGCGCATTTTTCGGATATGCGTTATGCGGTTGGTGTCGATCACCTTGTCTACGGCTGGATGTTTTTCGGTTTTGTGATGCTACTTTTGTTCTATATTGGGGGGCGCTTTCGCTCCGCGGACGATTTAGCGCCACAGGGTGAGAAACCGGTGATGTCGCCCCATTTCATTAACGGTAAACAGCTCATAACGGCGGTACTCGTACTGGGCGTGGCGTTGGTGATCCCGCATGGACTCGGCGTATACGCACGGTCGACCAACGCGGCAACGGCGCTGCCGGTGGCATTACCAAAAGCCGGTTCAGCCTGGCGCGGACCGGAGACGGTCACCACCTCGTTTGCACCAGATTTTAGCGGTGCTATCGCGTCAACACGGGGGCGCTTTGAGCCTCAGCGTGGCGCACGTGCGGATGCCGGATACCAACCGGTGTTTGTCTGGGTGTTTCGATACCCAGCCTTCAGCGCCGAACACGAGATGGTGACTGCGACCAATGTCTTGGCAGATCTTGATCGTTGGGCTGTGTTCGATCAGCGAGCCCGCGAAACCGATGTTCATGCTGTGATCGAAACCAACTTGGGTGATCGCTTTGACGAATACACGATCTGGCATTGGTATCAATTAAATGAACAGACTAAGAGCGGCCTTGTCCAGGCAAAGCTTGCTGAGGCTGTGTCACTCTTGACCGGCAGCATCAACTTAGACCAGGCGCTCGTTGTGCTGGCGACACCGGAACGCGGCGTTGCGGCGGAGCAGCGGCTCGGTGACTTCCTTGCCACCCATGCCGCTGCGCTCAAGCGCTGTGCGATCGAGATGGGTAACGAGTGTGAACGAGGCGAAGTGAATGACTAAGCCTATCCGCATCGTGCATATCATCTATCGATTGGCTACCGGTGGCATGGAAAACGGGCTAGTCAATCTTGTCAACCGAATGGACGCTCGGTTTGAGCATCATATCGTGTCGTTGACCGACGTCACCGACTTCGCTGAGCGCATTAGCAATTCCGCGGTTAGAGTCAGCGCATTAGACAAACAACCTGGCAAAGACTTCGGTGTGTATTGGCGTTTGTTCAAGCTCTTGCGGCGCATCCGTCCGACAATCGTGCATACGCGGAATTTTGGAACGGTGGATTGCGGTCTTGTCGCGCGACTGGCGGGGGTGCGCACGTTGATTCACAGCGAACACGGTTGGGACATGAGCGATTTGGCAGGCGGCAATCCGAAGTACATTCGATTGCGCCGCTGGCTCGCGCCGCTGGCGGTGGGCTGGTTGGCGGTGTCAGCCAATATTCGCGACTGGCTCGAGCATACGGTGCGTATTGACGCGAGAAAACTGGAACATATTTATAACGGCGTCGACGCCGATACGTTTTGTCCTGAGTCGCGCGATGCCAATACCACGCTGCGAGTCGGTTTCGTCGGTCGGCTCGAAGAAGTTAAGAATCCGCAATCGATGGTAAGAGCAATGAAACGCCTGGCAGATCGGCCCGCCAAACGTCCCGTGCAACTCGACGTGATTGGCGGCGGCTCGCAAACCGATGTGATGCAAGCCGCAATCGATCGTGGTGGACTGCATGAACAGGTGAGGCTGTTAGGCGCGCAATCGGACATACCGCAGCGGATGCGCAACATGGATGTGTTTGTCTTACCTTCGTACAACGAGGGCATATCCAATACGATTCTGGAGGCCATGGCGTCCGGCGTACCGGTCGTGGCGACGCGCGTAGGCGGTAATCCGGAGCTCGTTGTCGACGATCACTGCGGGTACTTGTATGACAGCGATAGTGATGAGCAAATGGCCGAATGTCTTAGACGCTATGCCGACGATGAGGCATTGCGGCGACAACATGGCGCGGCTGCACGCGAACGCGTCGATCAACAGTTTACGCTGGGTGCCATGGTGCACCGCTATGAACAGTTTTATCAGCAGTGCTTGAACTCCGGCACCGCTTCCGAGCGCTACTCCCTAAATGACGGAATCTGAACGATGTGTGGAATATCAGGAATTTTTGATTATCAGCAGCGTCGCCCTATCGACCAAGGCTTACTCACGCGCATGAACGACACCGTGAGTCATCGGGGTCCCGATGACTTTGGTCTGCATATTGAGCCGGGCGTTGGGCTCGGACATCGACGCTTATCAATTATCGATCTTGCCGGCGGCAAGCAACCCATATTCAATGCGGATGGCACGGTCGCCGTGACGTTTAACGGCGAAATCTACAATTACCAACCGCTGCGTGACGAGTTGCGACAGCTTGGATTTGCCTTTAAGACCGACAGCGATACCGAGGTAATCGTTCACGCCTGGGAGGCGTGGGGCGAGCGATGTGTTGAGCGATTTAACGGTATGTTTGCCTTTGTGATTTGGGATCGAAATCGTGAGGCCGTTTTTGCTGCGCGTGATCGCATCGGGATCAAACCGTTTTTCTACGCGTTAACGCCCGATCAGCATTTTGTCTTCGGCTCCGAGCTAAAAGTGGTGCTTGAATATCCAGGCATACCGCGCGAGATATTACCGACTGCTGTAGAAGACTATTTTACCTTCGGTTACGTGCCAGAACCGCACACGATCTTGCAGCACGTATTCAAGCTACCGCCGGGTCACACACTGTTGATTGAGCGCGGCAAAAAACCGGCTGCGCCCAAGCAATACTGGGACGTCTCGTTCTCAATGCATTCACCGATAATGACCGCGGAGGATATCGAGCGCGAGATTATTGAGCGCCTTCAGGCTTCGGTAAAACTGCGTATGATTGCTGATGTGCCGTTGGGCGCGTTCTTGTCTGGCGGCGTTGATTCGAGCGCAATTGTGGGTCTCATGTCGCGTCTTTCCGACGCGCCAGTGCAAACCTGTTCAATCTCATTTGGTGATCCACAGTTCAACGAGGCCAAATATGCCGACCAGGTCGCTAAGCACCTGGGCACTGCGCACCATGTGGAACAGGTGGACCCAGAAGACTTCGACCTTATTGATCATCTGAGCTATCTCTACGACGAGCCCTATGCGGACAGTTCTGCCATGCCCACATATCGCGTATGCGAGTTAGCGCGCAAACACGTGAAAGTGGCGCTGTCGGGAGACGGTGGCGATGAGAACTTCGCTGGGTATCGCCGATACCGTTGGCATATGTACGAAGAGAAAGTGCGTAGCCGTCTACCGCAAGCGATACGTGGCCCATTGTTTGGCGGTTTGGGTCGTCTTTATCCAAAGATGGATTGGGCGCCACAGATGTTCCGTGCCAAATCAACGTTTGAGGCGTTGGGACGAGACAGCTTGGCGGCGTATCTTCACAGCGTATCGATTTTTCCAACGGGATTGAGGCAGAAGTTGTTCTCGGCGGAACTCAAACGTGACCTGGCGGGCTACGAGTCGATCGAGCATTTTCGCCGTTATGCCGGGCAAGCCCCGACCGATGATCCGCTCTCGTTGGTACAATATTTGGACTTTAAAACGTACTTGCCCGGCGATATTCTCACCAAAGTGGATCGCACGAGCATGGCGCAGGGTTTAGAAGTTCGGGTTCCGCTTCTGGATCACAACTTTGTTGATTGGGTTTCTGGGCTGCAGCCTAATGTCAAACTCAATGGCCGTGAAGGAAAGTACGCGTTCAAAAAGGCGCTGGAACCGATGTTGCCGCATGATATTTTGTACCGGCCTAAAATGGGTTTTGCGGTGCCGATTGGCAGCTGGTTCAGAGGGCCGCTCAAGCACAAAGTTGAGCAATGCCTCGAAGGTGGCGCGCTGGCGGACAGCGGTTTTTTTGATGCCGACCGTTTGCGTGCAATCGGTCAGACGCACTTTAGTGGCAAAAGCGATCACACTGCCATTATTTGGGCGCTGCTTATGTTCGAGGGTTTTTACAAGCGCGTCATGTTATCCGAATCAAAGGCTGCTGCCTGATCGTGTGCCATGACAACCTCTCTGCTGACGTTCAGTAATCTTTACCCGAACGAGACGCAACCCGGACTTGGGTTGTTTGTCGAAACGCGCTTGCTTCAGCTTATGCGCGGACGCGACTACGCCGCCCGCGTGGTCGCGCCTGTGCCTTGGTTTCCGTTTACGCATCCACGTTTTGGCAAGTTCAGTGCGTTTGCCGGTGTGCCTCATTCAGGCACCCGACACGGTATTCAGATCGACCATCCGCGCTATTTGCATGTGCCTAAAATCGGCATGCATACCGCACCGGCGGCAATGGGACGAGCGGGCGTACGATTGGCGCGAGCGTTTGCAAAGCAGGGTTTTATACCCAATCTTATCGACGCACATTATTTTTATCCTGATGCTGTGGCCGCCGCGCGCGTTGCGCGCTCCCTTGACCGACCATTAATGGTTACGGCGCGCGGTAGCGATATCAATTTGATCACGCAATACGCGCGGCCGTTGCGGCTCATGCGCGAAACGGCGGCGCAGGCTGATGCGATTGTGGCTGTCTCGTCCGCACTGGCCAATCGTATGGCCGATCTTGGCTTTGGCAGCGACAAAATTCATGTGTTGCGCAACGGTGTCGATCTGGAATATTTCGGATTGCGCGCGCAAGATGCGGCGCGCGAGCAACTGGGTGTGCAGGGTCGCGTGTTGCTGAGTGTGGGTAACCTGATTGAGCTAAAAGGTCATCACTTGATTATCGACGCCATCCGATCGCATGAGGATGTCACGTTGCTGATCGCGGGAGAGGGGCCGTTTCGCGCTCAGCTTGAAGACCGCATTTTGCAGTTCGGTCTCGCCCACCGAGTGCGTCTGCTGGGGCAGCAGAGTCGTAACGCGCTGCGCACGCTGTATGCGGCGGCTGACATGTTGGTTCTTGCATCGAGTCGTGAGGGGCTGGCTAATGTCCTGTTGGAATCAGTCGCCAGCGGTCTGCCCGTGGTTGCCACCGACGTGGGGGGGAATGCCGAGGTGGTCTCGGACGCCGCCGCCGGCCGGCTGGTCACCACGCGCACGCCAGAGGCCATTTGGTCGGAAATTGAGCAACTCTATGCCCAGTATCCCGGTCGCCAGCGAACTCGGCAATTTGCGCAAAAATTCGGTTGGGGCGACACATGTCACAGGTTGGACGGACTGATTCAACGTATAATGGCGCATTAAATCGGGCCCAGACGACCCATCGACAATAGAAAGGAATGCATTGTGAACATTAGTATTTTTGGTCTTGGTTACGTGGGTGCAGTATCCCTCGCCTGTCTCGCGCGGGACGGGCACATCGTGTATGGCGTCGATATCGATCAGACCAAGCTGGACTTGATCGCCAGCGGTAAGCCACCGATCATTGAAGAGGGTATTCAGGAAACCATGGCGGAAGCGGTCGGCAGCGGTCGCGTGCACGTTACGAAAGAGTGCGACGAGGCGATGAATGCGACTGAGCTGTCGTTTGTCTGCGTCGGCACGCCGTCAAAAAAGAACGGTGATCAAGACATGACGGCCATTTTGCGACTGTCCGAACAAATGGGTGAAGCGCTGCGCAAAAAAGACGCGTTTCACACGATTGTTATTCGCTCGACGGTGCGGCCCGGCACGGTTTTGCAGAAAATCGAACCCCTGCTTGAGAAGCACTCCGGTAAGAAAAGCGGTGAGGATTTTGGATTGTGTTTCCAGCCAGAGTTTCTTCGTGAGGGTACGTCCATACGCGACTACGACAATCCGCCAATGACCATCGTTGGCTGCAATCATCCTGATTCGACGACTCAGCTTGAGTCGCTATTTGGTCACTTACCCGGCAAGTTCATCAGTACCGACGTCGGCACGGCTGAGTGTGTGAAATACGCCTGTAATGCCTTTCACGCTCTGAAGGTAACGTTTGCGAACGAAATTGGTCGGGTGTCTCAATCACTGGGCGTGGATTCAAAGAAAGTGATGGGTCTTGTTTGTGAAGATAAGCAACTCAATATTTCCACGGCGTATATGCGGCCCGGTTTCGCCTTCGGCGGCTCGTGTTTGCCCAAAGATCTGCGGGCGCTGTTGCATGTTGCTCGCGAGAATGACGTGGACATACCGATGTTGGCAGGCTTGTTACCCAGCAATGATGAACACGTCAATCTCGCGGTGGAGACCATCTTGGCTCGCGGCACACGCCAAATTGGCATGATCGGCTTGAGTTTTAAAAGCGGAACGGACGATTTGCGAGAAAGTCCTTTATTAACGCTCGCAGAACGACTGATCGGCAAGGGTATGAACATTAAAATCTACGATCCCGAAGTCAATCTGGCGCGGTTGATGGGGGCGAATAAACGCTATCTTGAAGAGAGCATTCCTCATGTCGCTGAACTCATGTGTGATTCGTGTGACGAAGTGATGAACCACGGCGAGGTCATTGTGCTTGGTCTGGGTGACAACGATATCGTGTCGCAGGTACGCGATAAGCTCACCAGCGCGCACTATCTTTTCGATCTGGTGGGTATTGCGGATGTGGAGGCGCTGCCCAGTGACTATCGGGGTGCCTGCTGGTAACCCAACGTAGAGGACGATGAGAGACGCACTAGTATTCATGCTTGTGGCAGGTTCGCTGCCACTGATCCTGTCCCGACCATGGATAGGTATCCTCGTATGGTCCTGGTTGGGGTATATGAACCCTCATCGTCTGACTTGGGGGTTTGCGTACAACTTCCCATTCGCCATGCTGGTCGCGCTCACGACCCTTGTGGCACTCATTTTTTACAAAGGTCCCAAAAAGTTTCCCATCACGCCGCTTGTGGTGTTTTGGTTTACGTTTATTCTCTGGATGAACGTGAGCACAATGACCGCACTCGATCGGCCCTATTCGATGATCGAATGGGACCGCACAATGAAGATCATGCTGTTCACGATTTTGATGATGGTGCTGATCCGCACTAAACATCAACTCAATATTCTCATCTGGGTGATTGTGGGCTCGCTCGGCTTTTTCGGCGTTAAGGGCGGGCTATTTTCGATTCTGACCGGCGGCAACTATTTGGTTTGGGGGCCGCCAGGTAGCTTTATCGAGGGCAATAATGAACTTGGGCTGGCGATGGTGATGACAATGCCGCTCATTTTTTACTTGTTCGGCCAAGCCGAAGATAAGCGCGTACGTTGGGCGTTGTTAGGCATTATGGCGCTCACATCGCTGTCTATTTTAACCACGCATTCCCGTGGTGCCTTTTTGGCGTGCGGCACCATGGGCGTCGTGTTGTGGTACTACAGTTCGCGTAAAGTGCTGATCGGCTGTGCGTTGGTGGTGGCGGCGATCGTCATGTGGAACTTTATGCCGGAACACTGGCACGAGCGCATTTATTCAATCGGTAGTTACAAAGAAGATGGCTCAGCGCTGGGGCGGATTAATGCCTGGTATTTTGCCTACCATTTTGCCAATGACCATCCCTGGACAGGGGGTGGGTTTGGTACGTTCACGCCTGAGCTATTCATGCAGTACGCGCCGGAACCTGAAGATTTCCACGATGCGCACAGCATCTACTTTGAAGTGCTCGCCGAGCACGGCTACGTCGGCTTAGTGCTCTTTTTGTTGATCGGCGCGGGCGCGCTGATCACCAGCGCGCGAAATATTTCGCTTGCGAAAAAACGACCGGATTTAAAGTGGGCTGAAAACCTCTCCCGCATGATCATCGTGAGCCTCTGTTCCTATGCGATTGGCGGCGCCTTTTTGGGATTGGCTTACTTCGATTTGTATTGGCATTTTATCGCCATGATCATCATCATTCGCATGATTATCCGCGCACCGCCTGAAAACGAGGACTTCAGTGAAGTCAGTAGCCAGTTACGAGAGATCGAGGTGCAGCGGGCCATGAGCACCCCGCGCCCAGCGATGCAAAGGAGCTAAGCGTGCGCCAACGTCTTGTTGTGCTGAATTATCACCAGGTGCCGGAGCAGGCAGACTGGATGAAGCCCGATCAGGTCGATCGACAGGTATTTCGCGATCAGCTTCACGCGTTTAAGCGCTATTTTAATGTCTTGCCGTTGGCGCAAGCGATGGATGCGTTGCGTAATGATGCCTTACCAAGCCGCGCGTTGGCGATTACCTTTGATGATGGGTATCGCGACAATCACGATGTGGCGTTGGAAGAACTCGATCGTGCAGGATGTGCGGCCACGTTTTTTATCGCCACCGACTTTCTCGATGGCGGTCGCATGTGGAACGATACGCTCATCGAGGCGGTTCGTACGACGCAGCGGCCGGTACTCGATGCCAATACGGATGGTCTCGAGCCGTTGGGGCTCGACGCGCCGTTGTCGTTTGCCAGTAATGCCGCCCGCAAGCACGCAATGGAAACACTGATACCCACGGTCAAGTATCTGGCTGCCGATGTGCGACAGCGTGTCGTGGATCGGCTTGCTCAAGCTCTAGACGTATCGCTGCCTGATGATTTGATGATGAGTGCGGAGCAAATTCGTACGCTACACAGCGCCGGGATGGAAGTTGGTGGTCATACTTCTAGCCACCCAATACTGCTCACACTGTCATTGGACGAAGCGCGAGCGGACATCGCCCGCGGTCGCGATCGGCTAACCGATATTTTAGGCCACCCTCCGCGGTTTTTTGCGTATCCGAACGGTAAGTATCGACAAGACTTTGAGCACGAACACACCCGTCTGCTGCCAGAACTTGGCTTCAACGCCGCATTTACGACACAGTGGGGATACGTGGATCGTTCCATGCCGCTGTTTGAATTGCCGCGTGTGGGATTCAGTCGCAACGTGGGGCTCAAGCTAGTGCTCAAGGTGCTGCGCAGCTACTTTGATACGCCGACGGAGTTTTCGGATCGCGCAGCGTAGTAAACGAGTCGACAGGCGAGATTACACGCTAAGCGCGTGCTGTGTCAGCCATTCTTCCAGCATCGCCATTACCCAAACCAGATTGCCGTAATAGGCAGCATGCTGATTCTCATGTTTATCCAGTAGGTCGTCGACAAACGCAGGTGAGAAAACGTGGCGATCCCGTAGGCGCTCAATATTCGAATGAATGTGACGTGAAAGATCCGGATCGAGTTTGAGCCATTCACCAAACGGTAAGCCAAACCCGTGCTTGCTCTTGTTAATAATGTCGCTCGGCAAGAAGGCGCGCGTTTCGTCTTTGAAATAGCTGCGCAGAACCTGTCCTTTTAATTTGACGTTGCTGGGCACCGTATTTGAAAACGCCACCATTTCATCATCGAGCATAGGGTATTTCACTTGCACACCGGCGAGCGCGCACATGCGATTGACTTTACGCAGATCGTTGTCGGCTAGCGTAAATTTATAGTCCATGAACAGCAGGCGTTCTAGCTGGTCTGGAATGCCGTCTTGCCAATATTCGGCGCGCAAGAGTTGTCGTGGCTCATCCGCATCCACGTTAGAGAGAAATTCACGCGTAAATACTGTGTCGGCACCGAGCAGGTGAAGCAGATTGTAGTTCTGGGTTCGTTCTGGCATCGCCATGCTGGCTTGCTCGATGTAACGCCGGACTTTGTGTTGAAACCCGCTGGATCGGCGCTTAACGGCATCGCGAAAGAAAAACGGACGCATGATGGCCCGATCGAGCACGCCTGGCATATAGTCGTAATAGCTAAACAATTTCTGCGTTGCGTAGCGTTCGTTGCCACCAAACAGCTCATCGCCGCCGTCGCCCGCCAGCAGCGTATCGATGCCGGCCTTGCGCGCGAGCCTAGCGCAAACGAGTGTTGGTACGGCGGATGAGTTGCCAAACGGCTCATCATAAGCCTTGGCAACTTCCGGTAGCGCACTGAGCACATCCTCGGGCGTGATGTAGTAGGACGTCAGATTGAGACCAAAATGGTCGGCGGCGAGTCGAGCGTACTCAAGCTCGTCGTAACCTTCCTGCGCAAAACCAATGGTGAACACGTTGGCTTTTTCAGCACGTTGTTGTTGAAGCAGGCCGCACACGGTGGAACTGTCGAGCCCGCCGCTTAGGAATGCGCCGGATGCGTTGCTGCTTGCGGCGCGATCAACCGCTGTGCCGAGTGTGGTCAATAGTCGGCCTTGCAGTGATGAGCGATTCGCACGGGTGTAGTCCGGCATCCAGTAACGGGTGAGGGTGATGCGTTTGTTTTCGGCGACGAGCATGTGAGCGGGCGGCAGCTTCTTAACGCTCTCGAATATCGTTCGAGGGCTCGGAATCATGTGAAAATAGAGATAGTTGTAGAGGCTCTGATGATCGAGTCCACGCGGTACATCCGGGTGTGCATACACCGCGGTGGACGTGGAGGCGAACACCACGCTCTGACCGCAGTGATAAGCGAGCGGTTGAGTGCCGGTTCGATCCACCGCCAGGACCGTGCGCTTACGCGTTTGATCGACAATGGCGATGGCGAACGTGCCAGACACATGCTGAACAAAGTCCAGATCGTATCGGTCGTACAGCGCGGCCACGGCGGCGGCATTGGACTGATTTGATCCGCTCAGTCGAGGGTTGCCATCGATTAAGACCATCACGTCGGCAGCGCGGTGGAGTTGGCCGTGGGCCATGGCCTGCACGCAACCGGCAAACTGGTGCTCGACGACTTCCTCACTGACCGCGTCCATTGGCGGCAGCTGTCGCCTCATGGCTTGTAGCACGGCAGGATCGGTTTTTGTGGGCGCGCTGGCAAGGTCCCAGCCACAGAGTCCGGTCATGTTGTTTGTCCCTTTTGCTTCACCAGACGGACGACAGATGGTCGTCGCGGCAGGGTGGTAATTATACGCGAGTCGTCCGAAAGGAGGGCGTGAGTCAGGTCGCAGTTAATCGGTTCGCTCCGGTGCGCTCACGGTATAGATCGGCATGGCCTGTCGACTAAGACTAAAGCGCGGTGTTTGACTAGCGAGCGCCAGTTGCCATCGTCCCCAGGTCCAAAACACGACGCTGCCAGTAAACTGCGCACCGAGTCGCTTGTGCGCGTTTATCGAGGGCAAGTTAAAGGCGTCAATGCGGCTCATTGTCCAGTGAATGTCACGCTCGCGCATCCACTCAAAGGCGTGATTCCAAAGATGCATAAAGGTACGCCCCAGTCGATGCTCGGGCTGCACGTAAACATCAAAATCCCAAGCCGTATGAGCCTGCGGTTCTGGTCGAAAACGACAGCGCACCGTGTCTTCGGTGTAGTCGCCCGCCGTTTTTAGCCACAAACACGCAAGTGGGTGATCGTCACTGAACGCGACAAAACACTTGGCGTTTTGTTCATACCGTGCGGCGATGAACGGAGCGGGGCGAGGGAACCAGTCGATCTGATAGTCGTCGGCGTCAATCTGCTCGATTCGAAGTGAGTGAGGACGAATCTTACGAGGGGGTGGTGGCACGGGCTGTGCAACCAAGAAGTACTTCACGGGCACTGGGCTCAGCGGAATGCGCGCCAAGATTCGCTGACACACATACAGCAGCCCTGTGCGCAGACCAAAGTCTATGAACGGCTGACGCCATTTTTCAATCACGCTGATGCTCCATACCGCACAGGCAAGTTTGCCGCAGAGGCCAACCCAGCGGGCAGGTCGCGCGCGGGAATGGGCAGAAAGTGGGACATAGTAGGATCTCCGTGCCGGGCCTTGCGTGGATCGATCGCCAATGCCGGGTTGAATCGCGCTGATGCTTTTGTATCCATCGAGACGACGTCATTTGTCGATCTCGCAACGATTGATAACATACGTAATAAAAATATAAATATCAATGCTTTATAGCGTAAATCTCGACGAAAATCGGGGAATATTTCGCAGCTTGTGACGCGATTCCGCACAAAATCCGTCACCTTGGCTTAAAATAGCGCAAGCATCGGGATATAAACGAGAATGTCTCGGTCTGAACGCACGGCGGCAAGGAGTTTGCCATCGACCATCAGGCCCACGTACCCGTCTTCCATGACTTGATGAGAGAAAAAGTTGAATGAGTAACCGTACTACATCCTTTTTGACCAAACGCACAGTCTGGCGTCTCGCCTTGTGTCTGGCGGTGAGCACACCGTTCGCGGCGCAGGCTCAGATGGATCCAAATTGCGGTTCCCTGAGCAATGCTTACGGCCCATTCGATTATTCTAATCCGGTTGATTTTCGCACCAAACTCAAAGTGGTCGAAGATCATCACTTCGATGCGGGCGTCGAGAGTTTGCGCGGCCATGCGCGTAAGCCCGATCAGTTGGGTGGTGACCTCGACTATACGCTGCGCGCCTTTCCCAACCACCACCGGGCGCTGTATGCGGTTGTGAAGTACGCATCGAGCAAAAACCCGAAACATCGTCGGCCCCTTCCGAAGACGCCGGAGTGCTATTTTCAGCGCGCCATCACATTCCAGCCGCGCGATGGAAAAGTGCGATTGCTCTATGGGTTGTTCAAATCTCGGCAAAAACAATACAGCGAGGCGAAAATGCAGTTCGCCGAGGCCGAGCGCTTAATGCCCGAGTCGGCTGAAGTGCAGTACAACATCGGACTGGTACTCGCCAAGAACAAAGAGTACGACGACGCGTACCAGTATGCGGTGAGGGCATACGATATGGGTTACCCGCTTCCAGGGCTTCGTAATATACTTCGGCGTGCCGGTAAGTGGCCGAGCTCTTCGGAGTAACCGCTTAGATTGTATCGCCTTTTTTCTGGCGCCGAGTCTGAACCAGCGTGCTGTCGCGCGTGACATTCATCGAACTTGTGAGTACGCCGGCGGCCGCGCGAGACGCGCTCTCATTCTTTTCTTGTAATACCTGTTGGATAATTTATGACTGATACAACTTCCACAACGCTTTCGACTGTGCACAACATTCTTGTGCAGACTCTGCAGCTTGCCGATGGTGGTGCGATTACGGAAGACACCGAACTGCTCGGCAATATTCCAGAGATCGACTCTATGGCGGTTGTGACGATCTTGACCGCGCTTGAGGATCACTACGACTTTTTCATCGACGACAGTGAGGTCAGCGCCGAAACGTTTGAAACGCTCGGCACGTTGGTTTCCTTCGTTGAGAACAAGCTCAGCGAATAACACGCGCGTGGCGCCGCATCGCGTAGAGCCTCAGTTTATCAAGGGGCGGTCCGGACACCTGTTCGTGACCCTCCGTGTGCCGTCACAGCACGACACCCGTCACGTCGTAGTGTTACTGGCGCCGTTTGCCGAAGAGATGAACAAATCGCGGCGGCTGTTTACGCTTCAGGCGAATACCCTGTGTGATGCGGGATTCGCCGTTGCTGTGTTTGACTACTACGGCACCGGTGATTCCGAAGGGGCGTTTGGTCAGGCCAACCTCGGCCATTGGCAACGCGATGGCGAGGATGTGTTGGCCTTTCTGGCTAACAAAGGATTCACCCATTGCACCCCGTTGGCGGTGCGCTTTGGTGCATTGATGTTGGACCACTTTGTCAGTGCGTCACCGCTTACGATTAATCACGCCATACTTTGGCAACCGGTCACCTCCGGCGCTCAATCGCTCAACCAGTTCCTACGTCTACAAACCGCGGCTCATATGATGAGCGGCGATCAGGGGCCGAGTGTGGCGGACATGCAAGCCACACTCAAATCAGGTGGAAGCGTTGAAGTGGCCGGTTACGAAGTGTCCGCTGCGTTATTTGAGGACTGCCAGTCGCGAAAGCTCGAGCAACTGACGCCCGCTTTGGACCGGGTTGATTGGTTTGCCATTGCCACTTCCTCCGATGCGGAGCCGCCGGCGGCGGCTGCTCGTCACACACAACGCTGGTCCGACGCCGGCATGCGTGCGCGGGTTCGAGTCGTGGAGGGTGCTCAGTTTTGGGCGGCAACCGAATTGGTTGTCGTTCCGGAGCTCGTAGCACGCACAACGGCGGCGGTGACCAGTGGCGCTCATGAGGCAAGTCAATCATGAGCCCGAACCACGATGTTGAAGCAAGCGACATGACGTGGAATGAACAGCCTCTCACGTTTACCGTTGACGGGGTCGACCTCACCGCGATACTGCATCGCGCAGAACCGGCCTCGACCCGTGCCATGTTACTGATTGTGGGTGGTCCTCAATATCGGGTCGGCAGTCATCGTCAGTTCGTTGAATTTGCGCGCGCGATGGCGGCATCCGGTACGTCGGTGCTGCGCTTTGACTATCGTGGGATGGGGGATAGCGCGGGCCCCTACCTTGATTTTGAGCAGGTCGAGGCGGACGTGCTCGCCGCGCTCGATACTCTGCAGAGCGAGTTGCCCAACACCACTCACACGTCGGTGTTTGGGTTGTGTGATGCCGCGTCCACGGCGCTGATGGTGGCGGCATTTGATTCGCGTGTGAGTGAATTGGTGTTGCTCAACCCCTGGGTGAGAAGCGAAGCGACGGAAGCCAAAGCGGTCGTCAAGCATTACTATGGTAAACGTTTTCTATCCGGTGAATTTTGGAAAAAGCTGCTGCGTGGCCAGGTCAACGTGATGGCGTCGTTGGTTGATGTGGTGAAGAAGATTAAACTGAGTCGTCAAGTGTCACCCGTGGCAACCACTTATGTGGATTTTCGTGAGCACATGTTGCGCGGTGCGCAACACTTTTCAGGTCGAGTGCTGTTGATTTTATCGGGCAACGATTTTACCGCAAACGAATTTGAAGACTGGGTGGCGCAATCAGCGGACTGGCGTGAGGCCGTCGCAAACTGGACGCACTCTCGAGTTGCTGAGGCGAATCACACGTTTTCGCGAAGTGATTGGAAGCAACAAGTAGTGGAAGACGTGCGTTCTTGGCTCGCAGTCGACGATGAGGTCTGACATGAAGCGAGTTTTACTCATCGCGTTTCACTATCCTCCAGTAAAAGGCAGCAGCGGTTTACAACGCACGTTGCGATACTCCGCTTACCTTCAACAGTATGGTTGGCATCCGGAGGTACTCACTGTCCACCCGATGGCCTATGCCGACACCGGTGATGATGAATTGGGTGATATTCCTGAGCACGTTGCCGTACATCGAGCCTGGGCGCTCAACACCCGTAAGCATCTCTCATTATTCGGTCGTTACCCGGGGTTTTTGGCCAAGCCAGATGCTTGGATGAGCTGGCAGTTCGATGGCGTACGCACCGGCCGCAAGCTGTTAAAAAGCGGACGATTCGACGCGATTTGGTCAACCTACCCGATTGTGACGGCTCATCGGATCGCCTACACGCTGGCGTCAGAATTTACTATTCCGTGGGTGGCGGACTTTCGTGATCTGATGGCGTGCGAAGACTGGCCGCTTGACGCGCAAGAGCGCGACGCGCTGTTGGCGTTTCAAAGTAAGGTGGTGGCACGAGCGAACCGATGCGTTCTGACAACACCCGGCGCCACCCGCCACTATGCCGCACTTCATCCTGATGAACCTGAGAAGAAGTTTGTGTGCTTACCCAATGGTTACGACGAATCCTCTTTTCGCGATGTCACGGCGGCCAAGGCCGACAAAACGAATCGGATTGTGCTGTTGCACGCCGGAATCTTATATCCCTCTGAACGAGACCCGCGGCCGTTTTTTGAAGCGTTGGCGTCGATGAAACAGCAACAGAAAATAAGTCATGAGAATTTCTGTGTGCGTTTGCGAGCCACTGGGCACGATGCGCACTACACGCCAATGCTCGCGCAATATGGTATCCAGGATCTGGTCGAGCTGGCGCCGCCACTACCGTACAAGCAGGTGCTCAATGAAATGATCGCGAGCACGGGGCTGTTGATTTTTCAGGCGGCTAATTGCAATGAACAGATCCCAGCGAAACTGTATGAGTATTTTCGCGCAGGTCGTCCAATTGTTGCGTTGACTGACGCGCATGGGGATACCGCGGCGACTATTCGCGAAGAAAATGCGGGAGTCATCGCTCAGATCGACGACGCGCGCGAAATCGAAGCTGCGCTGGACCGTTTTATTGCCGATGCGCAAAACGGCGCATTGAGTGTCATGCCACCCGATCGTGTGACGCACTATTCACGTGAGCACCAGGCTGGCGATCTGGCGCGTGTTCTCGACTCGCTGTGTTTAGCGGCATCAACGTAGACCGAAGAATGCGGCAAATTTACACAGAAACAACGCTGTATCTGTGTCACCTATCGCAACACAATCGACTGTCGATCATGCGTGTGCGGCACTTACGCTACGCGCAATAATTGCCACATCCGGTTACGTGCAAAACCGGGTAGCATTTACTTTGTCAACGCCGTAAACCGTCCTTGATTTTGTTGGTTGGCACCGGTGGTTGACAGAGGTTTGTCATAACTTCAATTCGTCGGAGAACGTGATCAATGTCACATACTGACCCCAAACCCGGGCGCATACTCCGACCCGTAGTTGACAAAGGCTCACCCGTTGAAAGGCGGGGTCGCAAAGCCTCCGGTCTAAGGGATTTTATACGTTTGAGTCCTACGATAGCGGGGTTACCAAGGATGAACTTACCGCGTTATCGCGCTGTGAGTGTGGTATCAAAAGACAAAGAAACACAACAAGATAGGTGCATTGTGTGTCATTTGGTCCATCCGCTGCGACAGAGTCATTTGATCAGTTGTTAAACGCTATTACTGAGATCAAATGATCATGCACCCTTCGAATGTGTTCGCCCGCTTTCTGCTGTTCGCTTCTGCGCTTTTTGCCTGCTTTTCGTACGCTGATCTGGCCAGTGACCTGACGCCCGGCCAGTGGTACGAAATTCCAAATTCTCGTATGGATTCTGTGGATCCGTGCCCCAGCAATAATTGCAATTACTCCGGTGTTCTGGGCTTTACCGCTATGATGGACGCGTGGAATGGTGGTGTGTTTGATACCGTTCAAAATCGCCTGATTATTTGGGGCGGTGGCCACCAAGATTATTACGGTAACGACATGTACGGCTTTGACCTCGATACCGAATCGTGGGAAATGATCATGCCGCCATCACCGTATTCGGCGACGTCATCGCATGAGTCGGCTGGGCAATATCCAGACGGACGCCCGGTTTCGAGGCACACCTATAACGCGTTGGTGTTTGTCGAATCACAAAACATGTTTTTGTCCACCGCATCCTATGCCAAGAGTCCGGGCGGATCGAGTGGCGACTCAAAAGTGTGGCGCCTCGATTTCGATAACAGCAATCTCGAGTGGACCCGCGGGGCAGACGGCGACAACAATGGCGCGATGGTAGTCGGCTACTCTGCCTACAACCGCGTCACGGACACGGTGTATTACCATCGGTCTTTAGGTGGCCGGTTGTACAAATACGATCCGGCGGCGAATACACACAGTTATCTGGCGTCTAAAGCGCTCCATATCTATGCCACGGCCGCGATTGACACGTCGCGTAATCGCATGCTGGTGTTGGGTGGATCAGGTCAGCAAGCGTTTTATTGGAATCTCAATAGTTCGTCACCGAGCAACCATAACTTGTTGAGTAATTCGACATTTACCGGTAGCGGCGGACTGGAGCTGGCTAACTCCAGTCAAATGGGCCTTGATTACGATCCGATTAACGATAACTACATCGCCTGGACAGGTGGTAAAACCGTCTACATCATTGATGCTGAGACCATGGAGGTCGACAAAATTACCCCACCGGGTGCAACGTCACCGGGTGCGAAAAACAGTAACGGGACGTTTGGTCGTTTCCGCTATGCGCCGTCCATTGGCGCGTTTGTATTGGTCAACAAGACCGATCGCAACGTGTTTGTGTATAAGCCAACCGGTGGCGGCGCGCCACCACCACAAGTGCCCACAGTGAATCTCAACGCCAGCGCAACGACAGTGGACGCGGGCAGCAATGTCACGTTGTCTTGGTCGAGCAGCAACGCCTCTAATTGCGTCGCCTCTGGAGACTGGTCAGGGAATAAAACTCTATCGGGCAGCCAGACGGTCAGTAATCTTCAAGCGGACAGCACGTTTGTGCTGACGTGCTCCGGCGCGGGTGGTGATGCATCGGATACCGCTGTGGTGTCTGTCAACGATGATGCCACGCCACCGCCGCCGCCAGGCGGATCGGACTGGTCGTCGCGCTCAACAGCGGCTGGTGTGCTAATGGCCACGCGCTTTGATACATCGGGTGACGTGCACAATTGGAAGCATCTCGATAACTCGCAAGGGAATGTTAAGTGGGAAACAGGCAATGTCGCGTCAGGCAACGGTGCACTGCGCATGGACATTCTCAAAACCGATGGCGCGGCGTCCGGCAGCTGGCGACGTTGGCTATCGGCCGATCAACGTGAGTTCGTTGAAGGCGATGAGTTTTACGTGTCGTATCGACAGTATTTTCCTGCGTATTACGCCACGCACGTGTTCAATGGTGGCGGCGGATGGAAGCAGTCGATTATCAGTCGCAACGCGTACGAGATGAATGGCGTTAGCCAGGATTGTCAAACTAACGAATGTGGCTCGAATCAGCTTAATGAAATCGTTCTGCATAACAATCGCTATCGCGGTTTTCCGCAGGCGTACCATCGAAATTCGAACGGTGCGTATCCGAGTATGGAGGTGTCGGCAAACACCGCGTGCTCGTCGACAGACTTTCGACATCAAAATGCGGTTGACCGTGGACCGCAGAGCGTGGGCAATGCGTGCGAAAATGATCGCGCTCGATACGGTGGTCTCTATTCTTATGGGTCGAGTACCGGGTCTCCTGATCCGTTGACCGGCGCATTTATTTACCACCCGAATGAGTGGATAACGTTCAAGGTTTACGTAAAGCTCGGTAGTCAAGGCACGAACACGGGTAATACGCATGTCAAGATTTGGGCGGCTCGTGAAGGTCAGGATTGGGATCTGATCATCGATCGTAATAACATCGATTTAGGTAACGGACCCGCCCATAACGCGCTGTGGCTATTGCCTTACGATACGGGTAAGCAGCCTGATTCGAATCGACAGGACACCTACACACTCTACGACGAAGTGATCGTTTCACTCAACGATATCCAGGCGCCAGGCACCAGCGGCGACGTGCCGCCGACGGTGCAGCTTACGGCAAGTTCTCCCTCAGTGTTAGCGGGTGGTTCGGTGCAGCTTAGCTGGACGTCAAATGATGCCGACAGCTGTGCGGCAAGCGGCGATTGGAGCGGTAGTAAGGCGACAAGCGGCAGCGAATCGATCGGACCGATCTCCGGTGACAGTACGTTTGTTCTGTCCTGTACAAACGCCAACGGCACGCGTAGCGACGAGGTCGCGGTGACCATTGAAGAGGCGCTTAGTTATACCATTTCGCAAAGCTCCTCGGCGAGTCATGACGATTCGTTTGCGCTCGACGGCGCGACGGTGTCCGGCCCATTATTTGCGTACCTAACACCCGAAACAAATGTCGATATTGTTCGATTTTTTCTCGACAATACGAATGCAAGCGGCTCGCCTGATGGCATCGAGTACGTCGCACCGTATGATTTTTTATTTAGCGGCACGCAAGGGTTTGATACGACGAGTCTCCAAAACGGAACGCATTCGCTCACCGCCGAGGTAGTACTGCAAAACGGCACAACGCAGCTCACAACCGTATATTTTGATGTTCAGAACCAGGTCATCGTGCCTGGGCCGGAGGTAACCTTTAGCGCTGACCCGGTCGGTATCGATTACAACGGATTCACAACGTTAAGTTGGCAATCCACGTCCGCCGATTCGTGCGTGGCCAGTGGCGCGTGGGCCGGGGCTAGGCCCGTCAACGGCAGTGAGTCGATTGGGCCGTTACAAAGCAACCAGACGTTTTTTTTGAGCTGCTCTGGGGCGGGCGGAACCGAGAGTCGTAGTGTAACGGTGCTTGTCGCGCCACCAGAGCCCCCACAATTAACGTTAAATGCCTCGCCTACGTCAATTGATTACAACGGGTCGACAACGCTCGTCTGGAGCGCGCTGAATGCGTCGACCTGTTCGGCCTCCGGAAACTGGTCTGGGAGCCGTCCGATCAGTGGTAGCGAGACAGTGGGCGGGCTTCAATCAGATGCCAGTTTTACCCTATCGTGCACCGGTCCCGGCGGCACCATTCAACGCACCGCGACCGTCGATGTAGCACCCGTTCCGGCGCCCTCGGTCGCGTTGATCGCGTCCCCGAATTCAGTGGATTTTGATGGCGCCACGACCCTCAGTTGGACAACCAGCAATGCCCAATCGTGTGTTGCTGCCGGCGGTTGGTCAGGCAGTCAGCCGTTAAACGGCTCCACTACGATTGGTCCACTGCAGGCGACAACCGCGTTTACACTCACGTGTACGGGCCTAGGCGGTTCCGGTAGCGACAGCACCACCGTGGCGGTTGGTGTCGCGCCGTCGCCGACACTTAGTTTCAGCGTGTCTCCGTCGAGCGTGGCGTTTAACGGAAGCTCGGTGGCCAGTTGGAGCACCACTCACGTTACGGCATGTACCGCGTCGGGTGATTGGGCCGGGGCGCGTGGCCCGTCGGGGCAGCAATCGTTTGGCCAGCTTCAAAGCAATCAGACCTTAACGTTGTCGTGCACCGGACCGGGGGGCAGTGTCAGCGATACCAAGGTGATCAGTGTCGCCGCCGCACAGCTCCCGAACATCGACTTGTCTGCGACGCCAGGATCGGTCGCCTTTAATGGGGCGGCGCAGATCACGTGGAGTGTCGACAACGCAACATCGTGTATCGCGTCTGGTGCGTGGACGGGTGGACGCGCTTTGTCAGGCAGTGAAACGGTGGGCCCACTTCAGCAAGACAGTAGTTTTATATTGACCTGTACGGGTGTCGGGGGCACAGCGGCCGATAGCGTGTCGGTGGATGTCACCTCTCCAACACCGACTGTGGCACTGACCGCCGCACCCCTGTCGGTTGCCTTTGGCGACGAGACGAGCCTAAGCTGGATCAGTGAGCACGCGGATAGCTGTATCGCCAGCGGTGCATGGTCTGGCAACGTGGGCACCAGCGGCTTGTCGGTAGCGAGCGGCGCGCTGACCAGCGATAGCACGTTTACCATCACGTGTACTGGAGACGGTGGATCGACCAGTGACTCGGTGAACGTCAATGTGTCGGCGGCCGGCGCGCCCTCAGTCAGTTTTGTTGCGACACCGAGCAGCGTTCAGTCTGGTGAGTCGACGACGTTGAGCTGGAGCTCGACCAACACCGACTCCTGTAGCGCCTCCGGCGATTGGTCGGGCACGCTTGGCACGTCCGGTACCCAATCGGTCGGCCCGCTCACGTCGGACAGTACATTTGTGATCAATTGCAGCGGTGCAGGTGGCGACGCCGGTCAGTCGCTCACGGTTCCCATTTCGGTACCGTCCGCCAGCGTGACGATTTCGGCAAGCCCATCGAGCGTAGACTTCGATGGATCAACCACACTGACCTGGTCGACGCAAAACGCCACAAGCTGTGAGGCGTTCGGTAGCTGGTCGGGCACCAAAGCACTCAATGGCTCGCTGACCGTGTCTAATCTCACAAGCGATCGCTCCTACGCCTTATTCTGTGACGGCGATGGCGGCTCGGGCAGTGATTTGGTGACGGTCAATGTTGGTGATGCACCGTTGCCTTCTGTGTCGCTGAACGCAAGCAGTACGTCGATCGACTACGGCACGTTCGTTACGCTCTCTTGGTCGACGGACAACGCCACGGCATGTGAAGCGTTCGGTGGTTGGACTGGCGCGCGGTCGCTCAGTGGCAGCGAAGTGGTGGGTCCGGTTACGGCCAACAGTGAGTTTGTCTTGGTGTGTTCAGGTGCAGGTGGGCAGAATGACTCGTCGTTATCGGTGGATGTGTTGATTGATACGCCCACCTTGGCGCTCAACGCCGCGCCGACGCTGGTCGATTTCGACGGCACTACGGTTCTTACTTGGAGTTCGACCGGTGCCGATACGTGCGAGGCCTTTGGTGCTTGGTCGGGCGTTAAGCCAACCGCCGGCGCTGAACAGGTTTCCAACTTGATGGACGATGCGGATTTTGTCTTGCTGTGCGATGGTCCGGGCGGTGAAGCAAACGAAACGGTTACGGTTGCGGTCGATCAAGCGCCGGTACCGCACATCGATTTGTTTGCGTCCCCGGAGTCCATCGCATTTGGTGATTCGGTGACGCTGAGCTGGTCGACCGACAATGCCACGAGTTGCGAGGCGTTTGGTGGATGGTCAGGTGATCAACCGCTCGACGGTAGTTTGGTGGTGACCGATTTGCAAAGCGACACCAACTTCACGTTGCTATGCACGGGACCCGGTGGCGATCATGTGGAAACGCGTAACGTGACAGTGAGCGACGCGCCAGCACCCAATATCAACTTGAATTTAGAGCCTGGTTTCATTCCATATGGTGGCTCCGCGCAATTGAGCTGGTCAGTGGAAAGCGCCGACAGTTGTGTGGCGTCCGGCGACTGGAGCGGCGACAAGCCGATGTCGGGCACCGAAACCATCAATAACCTGTTTAATTCGGCGAACTTTAGTTTGACCTGTTCTGGAATTGGTGGTGGTGCCAGCGTTTCGGTGAGTGCCGACGTGGCCGCACTGGCTGACATGCCGCTACAGGATTTTGAGAACGATCTAATGAACACCGATCCGGTCGGTTGGTTTGATACGGGTCCAAATTTCACGCAGGGCGCATCGCAAGCGTCTTTCCGCGTGCAAAGTGTGGGCGGCACTCAGGCGCTCGCCTTAACGGCCTTCGAGGGTGAAAATCTGCACTCGCACTACGTATTAAACAATGCATTTACGTGGCAGGACTATCGATATTCGGGCCGTATTCGGATCGATAACTATGAAGATAAAGCCGGCGTCACGTTCTTGTCGCAAATGCCATTGAGTCCGCATTACTATCGCTTGGGCGTTGACGAAACAGGCACAACCTTCGTGTTGAGCAGTCACGGCACCGGTCTCGCTTGTGTCGGAGATTTGGACACCGGTGTCGAAGTGGAGCCCGGTAACTGGTACCGCTTTGCCATCGAGGCAGAAAGCAGCGGCGATCGCACGATTCTTCGAAGCCGAGTGTGGGTGGATGAACAAACCGAGCCCACCCTCTGGCAGGCAACGTGCGAGGACGTTGGTGCCGCGCGACTGAATAAAGGCACGATCGGTGTATGGGCCAGTATTCAAGGCACCACCGGCGACGGGGCATGGGATGAACTGCTCGTGTCGCCGTTAAGCGCGCCGCCGGTTCAGCCGCCATCGCTGGCCTTTTCAGCGGCATCAGCAACGGTTTCAACGCTTTCTAGAACCACGCTTTACTGGGATGCCGATAATGCCGATAGCTGTGTCGCCAGTGGCGACTGGGTGGGCCCGCGAAGTACCGTCGGTTCAGAGCAGACGGATGCACTGACCAGTGACAGTACGTACACGCTCACGTGTACCGGGCCGGGTGGTAGCGTGACCCGCTCGGTGGTAGTGGCGGTAGGCGAATCGACGCTGCCGGCGATCAGTCTGTCCGCGGATCCGGTGAGTCCCAACACAGGTGATACGGTCACCGTTAGCTGGACGGCGACGGATGCAGCGATTTGCACGGCGTCCGGAGATTGGTTTGGTGCGCGAGACGTTTCGGGCGCCCAAGTGTTCGAGAATATCGAGAAAGACTTGTCCTTGACGCTCGAGTGCATTGGCGCGGGCGGTACGATGTCCGACACGCTAAACATTGTGCTCGCCGATGTGATCCGTGACCCCGAACTCGAGTTTGCGGTATCGCCATTGGGACTGGGTATCGATGGGACCGCCGTCTTGACGTGGCAATCTGAACACACACTTGAGTGTGCCGCGTCGGGTAGTTGGAGCGGGACGCTATCGACCGGCGGTTTCCGTCTGGTGGGTCCCGTTGACGTGGCGGAAACGTATACCATCATCTGTAGCGGACGCGGTGGCGACATCAGCGATACGATTGAAATTTCTTATGTGGATGGCGATGCGGATGGCATGCCCGATATTTGGGAAAATGCGTTATTTGGCTCATTGCAAAACAACGGTCTTGGCGATTTCGACGGTGATGGATTAACCGATCAGGAAGAATATCTCGCGGGTACAAACCCGATGATGGTCGACACCGATAATGATGGACAGAGCGACGGCGCTGAAGTCGAGTTTGGCAGTAATCCTCGTGACGCTAACGATAACTTCGAAAATGCGGCACCTGAGCGACCCATGCTTGAGCCCGAGAATGGAGCGGCTCTGTCGGAGTTGGTGTTGGATCCGGTCAACGGCTATGAAGACGTTGATGGCAGCGCGTTGGGCTATGCGGAATGGGAGCTCGCTCTGGATGACCAGTTCTTAAGTGTTGTGATGCATCGACTGGTGCCCGGGGCCACCGCGATCGTGGTACCGACGGGTGTCATGGATCCTGGCGTAACGTATTTTGTTCGCACGCGCCATTTTGACAACACAGACATTCCCTCTGCTTGGTCGGAAACGGTGTCGATGACAGCGGCGACCGAGTTTCCGAATGACGCGGACGGCGATGGAATCAATGATGAGTACCAAGTGCCGGCGGGCGCGGACACCAACGCCAACGGCACGCCTGACGAGCTCGAAGGCATTTGCAATTTATACGATGCGCAAGGGCGTAACGTGATTGGTTTGACCACCAATTCCGGCACGATTCGCTGTTACACCTCTGTGCCGAATTCGAGCATGGATCTTGGTAAACTCAGTAGCGATGCGGAACTGCCGCTCGGTATGTTCACCTTCCGGATCGAAGGACTCATCATTGATCCAAATGCGCCCACCGAGGTTTTTGTCAGCGTGTGGTTGCCGGAGAATTACGACCCGTCAAGCGGTTGGCAGAAATACGATGAGGCGACCGGCGAATTGGTTGACTACTCTGACTTTGTCACGTTCAACGGCAATCGCGCCACCGTCCGGTTGGTAGACGGCGGTTTGGGCGATCAGGACGGAATCGTTAATGGCATTATCGTGGATCCGAGCGGTCCGATGGTGATGACCGAGCAGGCACCGGCGCCCTTGCCGGCACCCACGCCGCCCCCGCCATCGCCCGTGACGCCTCCCGCTGCGGGCGGTGATTCTGGTGGCGGAGGCGCGGTACATTGGTTCATGCCGCTGCTGTTATTCAGTGCGGCGCGGCGTCGTTTTGCCAATACGCCGACGGCATAATGAAAAACCGGCCTTAGGCCGGTTTTTTCTTGCTCAACGTAGACCGTTCGCGGGTTTCTGCTCATCGTGCTTTGCTATATGCTGTGCACGGTTTTCTTAATGGCCTCAGCTCACTGTTCGTATGTCCGATACCCCTCGAATCCTCTATCAAAGCGCCAAATTCGGTGAATCGTCTCCCTATCTGGTCGCGCATAGCGCAAACATTGTCGAGTCGTTTCCGGATGCGGTGAGCGCCCTGTCCACACGACGACTCGACACGGCGGCCATCGTTTCATTACTGAATTTCAATTATGTCGTGGGTGATCGCACTTTGATCAAGGGCCTAAGCCGCTTTCCATGGCATTCGACCTTGACAGAGGAGGGTCGAATTGAGCGCGGACCGCCGTTCGCGCATGGCTCGACAGTTTTATCTGAAGCGGCAATCGCCGATGTGTTTGAAGACATTATGGGCGAATACGTCACCGAGATCGCATCGAGACACGCCACGCTGTGGCTGACGCTTTCCGGCGGATACGACAGTCGGGTCATTGCCGGCCTGCTGCAAAAATACGCCAAAGGTAACGAAATTCGCGTGCTCAACTGGGGACACCCCGAAAGCCGCGATGTGTGTTACGCACGAGATATCGCCGGTCACTACGGATGGTCGTTTACTTTAGTCCCGTATGATCCGGATAAGAATCTCGACTCGGTGTACTACGCGGTGGAGCATGCGGGGGCTGAAATGTCTCCGCTGGATTATAATCCGCTCGAGGTCGATCCTGCGTTACTGAGTCAATTGCAACCCGATCATGCCATCTTATTTGCGCATTATGGTGACGGCATGGGGCGTGCGTCTTACTCGCACCGGCATGTTACGGAACGCGCACCGTTTCGAGTGGGTAATCCCTATTTCCTATACAACGTCAACACGCTGCCGCAGCAGGCGCGGATCGTTAGCGATGACCGGGCGTTGGCGTGGTCCACGGATCAGAGTCCGCCAGGGACGATTGCGGTGAACGAGCTCGATATGAACGAAAACTATCTTCGTCGCATGCTCACCAAGCGCTTTGCGCATTGCCATAAATACGATCCGTTTTGCTACCCGCCACTGGCGGAGTTTGTGTACTCACTGGATGTGGTCAATCGTACCGATGATGTTTATCGACATTTGCTTAAAAATCTGGACCCGTTTTTACATGACTATCCATGGGCGCGCACTGGCGTGTCGTTCAGTGGTCGGGTTGACGAATCGGGCGCTTTATTTCGTCAACACAGCAAGCAGCGCGACTATCTTAAGCTGCGCGAGATGTTCGCGGATTTGCTGTTTGATGGCGCCTTGTGCCAGCAGGGCGTGATCAATGCGAGCGCCCTGCGTTCAGTGATGAGTCTCTGGCCAAAGGACTTGACGCTGTCGACCGTGGTCGCCAAGCTGGCGGCGATTGAGATTCTTGTGCAGCGCTATGATGTGGAGGTTGAGAGCGAGACAAGTACCCCTTGGTCGCGACTTCAAAATACACTGGGATCACGCGCCTATGGCACCGCCAAACGGATGCGCCAGTGGCTGCGCTAACGCACTGGATGGAAAGATTATTCTATACTTGGTGTGGGCCCTACCGAAACCCGCGATACTCAGCAGGCAGCTTGCTTGTCATTGAGAATTGCGTTTACTCAGCACGTAGTAGTTGCCGGCCAACACCATCATCATTCCCGCCAGCATCACGCCAGTGATTTCGAGATCTTCAAATAGCACGGACAACACGATCGCGACCAACGGCGACAAAATGGTGATGTAGCCAGCACGAGCCGCGCCAATGCGACCCAGTAGCGTCAGGTAAGCGCCAAAGGCAATCACCGAGCCAAACACGGCTAAATAAATCAGTGACGAAACGTACTGCGCGGACGGATCAAATACAAATTCGCGGCCTAATACCCATGCAATCAGTCCATTGAATAGCGCGCCATACGCCATTCCCCACGCGTTCGACTGCACGATAGGCAGCTGCTCGCGTTGGGCGAGCTGCGCCGCCATATTGCCAAGCGAGGCTAGATACGTGGCAGTGAGGCCCAGCAACGCGCCGATAATTGTATCGTCTTCGAGTGTGAGGTGTTGAACAGCGGGCGCGAACATTAGCGTCATGCCAAGGATGCCGAGAGTTGCGCCTACCACCACCGGCCAGCCGGTGCGTTCTTTGAAGAATAATCGCAAGTTAATGATGTTGAGCCAGACCATCGTCGAAAACGCGATGGACATAAGGGCCGACGTGATGAATCGTTGACCTTGGTAGGTGAGTAGATAATTGAGACTGAATAACATCAATCCCAGTAGAGCGAAACGCGAATGTGCTTTGAGGTCGAAACGCATCGGGATTTGTCGAAACAAGCACCAGCCAAATAACACTGCCGCCGCGATCAGATAGCGATAAAAGACCGAGACTTCGGGTGGAACGACGCCGAGCTGATACTCGATCGCAAGCCATGTTGAGCCCCAGATGATGACGGCAGTCAAATACAGCGATGCGGTATTCACGCGGCGAACTCCGCGTAGGCGTTCACAGAAAGATTTCGCGGGGGGCGGGATGACTCAAAAAGTAATGCGGACTGGCTGTGTAGCCGTAGGCGCCGGACTGAAACACGGCGACCAGGTCGTCAATGTCGCAAGTGGCGAGATCCATTTTTGCAGCCAGTAGGTCAAGCGGCGTACACAATGGACCGACGACAGACGCGTTAGTCGTGTTATCTGACAACATCTTAGTAGCGATGCAGACGGGATAATTCTTGCGCAATATTTGCCCGAAGTTTCCGCTGGCCGCCAGATGATGGTGGAGTCCGCCATTGCTGATCAAGAATGTGTGATCGCGAGAGATTTTCTTGTCGGTAATGCGGCACAGATAGACGCCGCTCTCGGCCACGAAAAATCGGCCGAGCTCGATCATCAGCTGCGCTTCCGGTAATCGATCTTTCATCGAGGCGGCAAGTTCATGCAGATGTTCACCAATCGGCGCGACGTCAATCGGTTGTTCGCCGGGGAAATAGGGCACTCCCAGGCCGCCGCCAATGTTGAGCATGTGTACGGGTGCTGGCGCGTGATGCGCGAGCCGTTCGGCCAGTTCGCAAGCCTTGTTTTGACTTTCGATGATGGCATCAGCGCTTAGATTTTGAGAGCCGCTGAAAATATGAAAGCCATGAAACGTCAAGTGCATGTCGGCCATGCTCGATAACACATCCGGTACCGTTTCGGCATCTATGCCAAACTGTTGTGGACCCCCAGCCATCTTCATGCCGGAGTTTTGCAATTGAAAATCAGGATTGACGCGAATGGCGACAAGTGGTTTCTTGTCGAGCTCGCGCGCGATGCGATCAATGCGCGCCAGTTCGGTGGTGCTCTCGCAGTTGATCACAATGTCGTGTTCAATTGCCGCGCGTAGCTCCTCGGGCTGTTTTCCAGGGCCGGCAAAGCTAATTTCGTCGCGTGGCGTATGGGTGGAGGCAGCAACCGTTAATTCACGTGCCGAAGCCACGTCCAGTCCGTCGACCAGACCCGCCAAAAATTGCACGACCTCTGGGTGGGAATTGGCTTTGATGGCGTAATGCAGTTTGACCGACTCGGGGAAATGTTCTCGAAGCAATTCGACCTTGGCCTGCATAATTTTACGATCGTAGACGTAGACGGGAAGGCCATCCGCCATAGCGACCAGCTCGCTTGCCCGCTTGCCACCAACAACCAGTTCGTCCCCGTCGATGTCGAAATGCGTAATATCAGCGTGCTTAGTGAAACGGATCGTATGCATTAGCCGGCGTCCTTGAGCAGATCAGGCAGTGATTGAGCAATACCGCTTCGATCGATTTTGCCGTTGGCGTTGCGCGGCATCTCATCGAGCCAAAGCACGTGTTTGGGCAGCATAAAATTAGCGAGCTCCTGGCGTAAGGCTTGCATTAGGGCAGCGGTGTCTTTGGCGCCGTTGGGCGCCGGCATAACCACCACCGCGATGGCCTGGCCGAGCTGCTCGTCAGCCGCCCCGAGTGCCACCGCTTCGCTGACCAGACCGGTCGAAAACAGTGCTTCTTCCACTTCGTTTGGACTGACGCGATAGCCGCTGGTTTTAATCATCTCATCACGTCGGCCGACGAAAAAGAGATAGCCTTCGTCATCGATGCGAACTCGATCGCCCGACCACACGGCAATCTCATCCATCACGAGGCCGTCTTTGATCGCCGGAACCGGTTTAAAGCGCTCAGCGGTTTTCTCCGGACTATTCCAATACCCCAGTGACACCAGCGAACCACGGTGCACGAGTTCACCGGTTTCGCCGGGTTGAGCGAGTTGTCCGTCGTCGTTGACCACCATGATTTCGGCATTCGGAATGGCCTTGCCCATGGATTCTGGCCGTTGGTCAATCTGCTCAGGCGGAAGAAAGGTTGAGCGGAACGCCTCCGTCAGGCCGTACATGAGATAGGGTTTGGTCTGCGGTAATGCGCTACGCAGCGCGCCCAAGGTGACTTTGGGCATGGCACCGCCGGAGTTGGTGATATAGCGAAGGTGGTTTGTCACGTCGCCAGGCCAGTCTAGCGCCGCGAGCTGATTCCATAGAGGCGGCACACCCGCCAGTCCCGTTATGCGCTCATCGGCCACTTTGCGAATAACATCATTGGGCATCAAGTATTCCATCAGCACGACGCTTGCGCCTCGGCAAAATGCGGTGGACAGCTGACTGAATCCGTAGTCAAAACTAAAAGGCAAAACGGCCAGCAGTTTGTCATCAGGTGTGTTCTCAAGGTATTCCGACACGCTAAACGCGCCCGTCACCATATTTTTATGACTCAGCACGACGCCTTTGGGTTTACCGGTGCTGCCCGAGGTATACAGGATCGATACCACATCGGTATCGATGATTCGGTGAGGCGTCACGGCTGGCGCGCCGGTAAAGTCTTGCCAGGTGGCGAGCGCCTGAGGCACAGCCAAGTCTTTGGGCTCGTCAATCAGGACGATTTGCTCAAGCTTTGGGCAGTTGCCGAGAATGTCCTTGAGGCCAGCGGCGCGGCTCCGCGAGGTCACCAAGATGCGAACATCGCAGTCGGTGAGAATGTGCTGCACTTGTGCCGGTTTTAGCAGCGGATTGACCGGGACAAACACGCAGCCCGCATGGGCCGTGCCGAACATGGTCGCCACCGTCTCAATTTGCTTGGGCAGATATACCGCGACACGGTCGTGATGTCGGGCGCCGGCCGCGATCACGCCGTGCGAGACCTTGTGTACAAGATCGATCAGTTCACCATAACTCAGCGTGCCGCTGCGGTCGCTGATGGCGGGCGCACTATCGCTGGTTTTTCCTCCATGCGTGAGAAGCTGGGATAGGCACAGGGTCACGAGTCTCTCTCCATGTAAAATCGCCGGAATTATACCTGAGCGTCCCTGGATTGTTCAGTCGGACGTCACAAAAAAGGTATAGTGGGCCATTTGATTCGACAGGGAGATCTTCGCGTGAGTCTAACTAAGGCCGATTTTGTCATTATCGGTGGTGGCGTGGCCGGTATCACCGTCGCGCTCGAAATCCGTCGTCGTCAGCCCCAAGCCTCCATTGTCGTGTTCGATAAGGAACATGAGTGTGGCTATCACGCGAGCGGTCGCAACAGTGGTGTGCTTCACGCCGGTTTCTATTACACCGCGGACAGTCTAAAGGCCCGGTTCACACGCGACGGCAGTCGCAAAATGGCGGCCTATTGTGAATCGCGTGGGCTTGCGCTGAATCGCTGCGGCAAGCTTGTGGTCGCGCGTCAGGAGGCGGATATTCCGGTGTTGGATACGCTGCTTGAGCGAGGCGCCGCGAACGGTGTTCGCCTTGAGCGTATGTCCCTTGACGAGGCACGCAAAATCGAACCACGCGTGAAATCGAAAGGTGATTGCCTATGGTCCCCCGACACGGTTTCGGTGAACCCACGCGAGGTAATGGCGGCTCTGGTTGAAGATGCGCGCAATAGTCATATCGAGATCGTGACGAATTGCGCGTTTGTTGAGCGTCAGCACGACACGTTGATTTTTTCTGATCGCAAGGTTCAGGCTGGCTTTGTCGTGAACGCGGCTGGCCTTTATGCGGACCAGGTGGCGCGCCAGTTTGGCTTTAGCGAACATTACACAATCATGCCCTTTAAGGGGCTGTATTTGAACGCCGGTCGCAAAGGCACGGTGGCGACCAATATCTATCCCGTGCCCGATATAGCGAATCCGTTTTTGGGTGTGCATTACACCGTGGCGGCCGATGGACAGGTGAGCATTGGCCCGACCGCAATCCCCGCATTTTGGCGCGAACACTATCAAGGCGTGTCGCGATTCCGGCTGGGTGAGATGGCGCGCATCGTATCGAAGCAGGCCGGGCTATTTGTGCGTAACGACTTCGGTTTTCGCGATCTTGCCATCGCTGAACTGCCCAAGTACCTCAAGTCCACGATGATTCGGCTGGCGAGCGAATTGGCAGAAGACGTCGAGGAGGATGACTTTTCCGAGTGGGGGCCGTCTGGAATTCGAGCGCAGCTGATCGATAAGCGCACGAACAAACTGGAGATGGACTTTGTCTACGAAGGTGACCAGGGGTCGTTCCATGTGCTGAACGCCGTATCACCCGCGTTCACCTGTTCGCTTTCTCTGGCTGAGTATTTCGTCGACCAATTTGCCGTGCAGCTCTAAGCCTGGATGACCCTGACCTCTGGGCATCACGCTTCCGGCGTGACGGGGATTGTCGGTATCAAAAAGGGTAGATGCGGGTCGCAGTCGCCGAAGACAGATGTCCCAAAGGTGTCCCCGCGCGCCGAGTCGGGCCGTGCAAAATGTCGCCGTGCTGCGCCGCAATGTAGCAGAACTGAGACGTGCGTGTTGGACAGAACCCGTTGAGTGGCCTACCATTCCGCGCTATTAAAAGCCTGCGCCATCTTTGCGATGCGCGCGTGTTTAGCGCCCACTGATAACAAGGATACGACATGAAAGTTGTTCTGTTTTGTGGCGGACTTGGCACCCGCCTCCGCGAGCATTCCGGCACGATTCCTAAACCGCTGGTGCCGATCGGTGATCGTCCGATTATGTGGCACATGATGAAATTTTATGCGCACTACGGGCACACCGATTTTATTTTGTGCCTTGGCTACAAGGGCGACATGATCAAGGACTATTTCTTGAACTATGAACCGTACTCGGGTGCGGATGTGGTTCACAAGAAAAAGGGCGAGGTGATCGTTCCCTCTGGTTCCGATGTTGATGACTGGAATATCACGTTCGTCAATACTGGACTGCATTCGAATATCGGTCAGCGATTGATGCGCGTCAAACATCTTCTCGAGGGCGAGGATATGTTCTTGTGTAACTACAGTGATCAACTGTCGGACGTGAACTTGGCCGACTATCTTGATGAGTTTCAACAGCGCGATGCCGTGGCCGGCATGGTCGGTGTACGCCCCGCGCAGTCCTTTCATAGCGTAGTGATTGATGATGACGGCGATGTAAACCGTATTGAGCCGTCCTCAATGTCGGATTTTTGGATCAACGGCGGATACATTGCACTACGAAAAGAGATCTTTAATTACATCGAGGAAGGCGATGAGCTTGTCGAACAGCCTTTTCAGCGCTTAATCAAGGAAAACAAACTCTGGGCCTATCGATATGATGGCTTTTGGGCGGCGATGGATACGTTCAAGGATAAGATCACGTTTGACCGCATGGATGGCCGGGGCGATCGACCCTGGAAAGTCTGGGATACCTGATCATGGAGGCGTTTGCCGCGATCGATCAGCGATTGCAGCAGGGCGGTGGCCATGTGCTGTGTCTCGGTGCGCATTGTGACGATATTGATATCGGCGCCGGCGGCGCGCTGCTGACCTGGCTGAATCGCTGGCCCGATACACGAGTCACGTGGGTGGCGCTCACGAGTAACGATGAACGCGCTGCCGAGCTGCGCGAGTCTGCTAGCCTGTTTTTGGCCGAAGCCGGTCGCTTCGAGGTGCTGACGCAGACGTTCCGCAATGGTTTTTTTCCCACTGAATTTAACGGCATTAAAGCGTTTTTCGAATCCCTTAAGGCACTGCCCAACCCGGATCTTATACTCACCCACCAACGCGATGATCGACATCAGGATCATCGCACCGTCTGCGATCTGACGTGGAATACGTTTCGCAACCACTGTGTGCTGGAATACGAAATCGCCAAGTTCGACGGTGAGCTTGAGCGGCCTAATGCTTTCGTCGCGCTCAGCGAAGACATCATGCAGCGAAAAATCGATATTTTGATGCAATGCTATCGCTCGCAGCTTGATAAGCAGTGGTTTGATGAAGATTTGTTTCGCGGTTTGGCGCGATTGCGCGGCGTGGAGTGCGCAAGCCCAACCCGCTTTGCCGAGGCCTTTGTGGCGCGCAAGCTGTTGCTGTAGACATTACATACAGGCGCAAGGCACCTTACAACGATCGATTAACACACCGCGCTAGCGCGAGCCGAATCGGATGACGTCCGTGTGTGAGCGGCCGAGCGTAGCGCCGCGCTTTAACCGCCCGGCAGTCGTCGTCGGATCACCGGCCACACGCGCTCGATCAAATCCACCTCTGCCCCCGGCGGCCGACCCGCGGCGAGCCACAGAAACAGTGCCGTCAGTCCGTATACAAGCGCACCAAAGACAACCGCAATGAGCAGTTGAATGACCAGTCCCATTCCAGTGGATGTCATCCATTGAATCAGCAGATGAACACAGCCGTACATGGCCGCCATCGCGAGTACCGGTCGAATGATCACCGCAATAAAACGCATGGCGTTCAGTTCGATCAAATGAAAAAGAAAGCCGTACTGGATTGGATTGATGACCAGTGACGTCAAAATATAGGCCCACGCCGCGCCGACCGCGCCGTACTCTTTGGTCAATGGGATAATGAGTGCGACCAGCAGCACGACATAGGCGCCGCCGAGCAGGGCCAGTTTGCGCGGTTGTCCCATCGCCAGAAACACTGAGCCCGCGTTGGTCATGATGGCCGTAAGCGCGCCTGAGAAGGCCAGGACTTGCATCAGTGGGATCGTGTCGAGCCACTTTTCTCCCAGCCATACCGGCACGAGCAATGGCGCGACAACACCGATTCCTGCCGCTGCTGGAAGTGCCACGAGTGCAATGATGCCAATGACCTTGAGATAGCCCTGACGCATTTGCGACAAATCATTTTTGATTTTAGCGTAACCGGGGAAGACTGCTCGGTTGATCGGCGCGACGAGTTCGGTGGTGGGCATGTTTGAAATTTCATACCCCATGTTGAAATGCCCCAATGCTGTTGGTCCGGCCATACGTCCCAGAATGGGTTCGGCGATGCGTGTGCGAATTGAGAAAAACAGCGTATTGAGAAACAGCCATTTTGAAAAGGCGAAGAGTTCACCGGCTTTTTTGAGCGTGAATCGAGGTCGAAATGGCGACAGCACATAGCTGATGAGCGTACCGCCAATGCGGCTGGCCAACACGCCGACCACAAGTGCCCAGTAGTTGCGCCACAGATAAGCGAGTGGAATCGTCACCACAAAGGCGATGATCTTCTTCGACAACATGAACTGGAAATCCTTCTCGTACAGCATGTGTTTGCGAAAGTCGACGGTACCAATGTTCTCGAAGCCAAAGGCAAACGCGCCGAGTGCCATCACATACAAAATGTCTTCAACGCGCGGCTCGCGATAGTAGCCAGCAGCCGGTTGAGCGAGCACGACCAGAAGCAATGCAACCGCAGAGTAAAACAGCACGTTAAAGGTGAATGCGGTGTTGTAATGATCGGCGTCGGCTTCTTGGTTCTGTATCAAGGCACTGTCAAAACCGAACCAGGCGATGGAATCCAGCACGGCATAGACGAACATCGCCATCGCCACCACACCGAAGTCTTCCGGGCTCAAGAGGCGCGCCAAAATGGTCAGACTGATCAGCGCCAGTCCGCGAATGGCGATCTTCAGGAGCACCATCCAGATAACACCAATTATCACGCGGGTTCCGACGCTGTCGGGTTTCGAGGATTCTGTCATGAGCGGGTAGAGGCTTGTCAGCGGCGAAGAGTGCGCGTGAGTATAACACCCCTATGTGCCTGAGCCGACAGCACTATTTTAACTTTTGTCAAGGAACTGATCGCTTTGCGTTGCCGTCGCATCACGATTACACTGCTCTTTTTTTCGGCAGGATTGACATGGAACCCATCGTTGTCCACCTCATCGCCGCGGCGCGACCAAACTTTATGAAAGTGGCCCCGCTTTACCACGAGCTCAACAGCAAAGAGTGGTGTCAGCCCGTGATCGTGCATACCGGTCAGCATTACGACAAGAATATGTCGGATGCGTTTTTCACCGATTTGCGTTTGCCTAAGCCCGACGTGCATTTGGGCGTGGGCAGCGGAACGCATGCGGAGCAAACCGGTGGCGTAATGATCGAGTATGAGAAAGTGTGTATGGCGTCTCGCCCAGACTGGATTATCGTGGCGGGAGACGTTAATTCGACCATTGCCTGCGCGATGGTGGGGGCTAAGCTCTGGATACCCGTCATTCACCTTGAAGCGGGTTTGCGCAGTGGCGATCGAAAGATGCCCGAAGAAATCAATCGGCTTCTTACCGACGCCATTGCCGATGTGCTCTGGACGCCATCGCCCGATGGCGATGAGCATTTGCTCTCTGAGGGCGTGCATCCTGACAAAATAACGCGCATTGGCAACATTATGCTCGACTCATTTGAATTGATGCGTGAGCAGATCGAGAGTGATACAACGCGCTCCGATCTCGGTCTCGTGGAAAACGGTTATGGCGTTGTCACGCTGCACCGGCCATCAAACGTCGATACCGCGCCAGCTCTTACGACGCTGGTCGATCAGATCGAGCTTGCCGCGGCCCGCATTCCGCTGGTATTCGCTGTGCATCCAAGAACGCGCGCAAGGCTGAATGAGTTTGGCCTGTCAGACAGGTTAGCTTCCATTGAGGGCCTCACATTGTGTGAACCATTGGGCTATATTCAATTTATGAACGTCGTGACGGGTGCGCGCTTAGTGATCACCGACTCGGGTGGGATTCAGGAAGAAACCACCTATCTCAACGTACCGTGTCTGACGTTGCGGGACTCCACCGAGCGCCCCATCACCATCGAACAAGGTACGAACGAGCTAACGGTTGTTGGTGAACTGATGAACAATGTGCAACGTGTTCTCGACAATCAGTGGCCAACTGGACGCTGCCCGGACCGGTGGGATGGCAAAACCGCTGCACGCGCGGCCGATGACCTATGGGCTCGCCATCAAGCGCTGCGCTAGCGATTGGCGCGACAGGGGCGCTAGTGGCCCGCCGTGTGTTTGAAGACTTCCGGATCCAGTTGGTGACGCGACAATAACTTATAAAAATCGGTACGGTTGCGTTTGGCCATGCGCGCCGCCTGACTGACATTGCCGCCCGTCATTTTCAAAAGTTGCGATAGATAGTTGCGGATAAACTCGTCGCGCGCGTCCGTAAACGAGGGCAGCACCGTCGCGTGTTCGCCAAGACTGTCCTGAACCAACTCAACGCTGATGACCGGTGTACGACACTGTTCGACATGCTCCGCTACCTTGTTCTTGAGTTGCCGAACATTGCCTGGCCATTTGGCGCTCATTAGCGCCTCGATGGCTTCAGGCGCGTACACCATGCGCGGTCGATTCTGTGCGGCTATCGACTGCTCTAAAAAGTAGTTGGCCAGTATTGGGATGTCCTCTGGATGCTCGTTGAGCGTGGGAATGTGCAGTGAACTCTGACTTAATCGATAGTACAGATCCTCGCGAAACTTGCCGTCCATGATCAGCGCTTTGAGATCTTTGTGCGTTGTGGAGATCAGGCGAGCGTCAACCGGCACGCCGTCGGCCGCGCCCACTGGGCGCACGCTTTGCTCCTCAATTACGCGCAGCAACTTGACCTGAAGACGCATCGGCATATCGGCGACTTCATCAAGAATCAACGTGCCGCCCTGTGCGAGCTGGTACAGGCCGGGTTGAGAGGTGGGTGCGTCCGCGAACGTGTCGGCGGCACGCCCAAAGAGTTCCGCCTCGAGAAGATTCTCGGCCATGGTGCTGCATTTCATAACCACCAATTTGCCTTGCCGATGTGTGCTGGCTTTGTGAATGGCGGTGGCCAAGATTTCCTTGCCGGCACCACTTTCGCCGGTGATGAGCACGCGCGAGTCGCCTTGTGCCAGCGCGTGAGCTTTGTCGAGCAAACGATTAATCAGCGGGCTACGAGTGACGATGGCGTCGCGCCAGGCGTCTGTCGTTTCAGGTGGCCGGGATACTTTGATGGCTCGGCTGATCAGGTCAAGCAATTCGTTCTTGTCGATCGGTTTGGTGATAAAGCCAAACGCACCACTTTGTGTGGCGGTGACCGCGTCCGGGATGGTTCCGTGGGCCGTCATCATCACCACGGGTAACCCCGGCCAGTCTCGCTGAATCGACTGCAACAGCTCAATGCCGTTGACTTGCTCCATCTGCAAATCAGTGAGCACGACGTCCGGTCGAAACGACGCAGTGGCATCCAGTGCCGCCTTTCCGTTATCGACCCCTTCTACTTCGTAACCTTCGGCCAGAAGTCGAATGCTCAGCAACCTCAATAGGCCTGGATCATCGTCAACCAATAATATGCGAGGTGGCGTCTTCATAACATTACTCGGAAGTCACCTCGATCTGCTTTATGGCCTCGAGTTTTGCGCGGGCCTCGGCGAGTTCAGATTCGAGGGCGTCGATTTCCTGTTGCGCCGCTTCCAGCGCGCGGCGCGCCTGACCGAGGTTGCGTCGGTCGGATGAGCCACGCGTCGCGACGGATTGCGAATTAGACAGATCGGTAGAGAGTTCCGCGTTTTGTGCTTCGAGTATCATCGCGTTTTCGGTTTCATTCAGGACCACAGCGGCAAGATGCCGTTCGAGTTCGGTTAGATCGTTTGCGGTGTCGAGCAACCGTGTAAGTGCCGAGTAGCCTTTGCCGCGATCGGAGTTTGGGTGCCCCGAGGTGATCAGAACCAATGCCTCTCTCAGGCGATGCTGTGTCGTGGCATCCAGTTCACGTTGGCGGACGACAAAATCGTACAGATCGAGTTGTTCTTGATAGTTCCCGGACGTGACATCGCGCATCAGCTGCAAATGGCTGTCGAGCAGACTGAGTTGTCGCGCGTTGTTGTCGATAGCGGGCTTTCGCCACGCGCTAAGGCCGGTGCAGCCTTGAACGGTCGCCAGCACCACTACAAAAAACAGAATTCGCGCGAGTGTCATAGGTGGCCATTAACTCCCTGTTGCCGTCACGGGTATTTTGGGCAGGCTGATCTGAAAATGGGCGCCTCGTTTGCTATCAATCATACTGATTTTACCGCCATGTGCATTGATGCACTCCAGCACCACCGACAGGCCGATTCCGGTGCCCTTCACATGTCCGGCCTGTGCTGTCGAACCTTGGTAGAACGGTTCAAAGATCCGGGCCTGCTCAGTGGCCGGCACACCGGGTCCCTCGTCGCTGATCTCGATCACGTAACCGTCGCCCGAAGCCCGGGTAATCAAGCGAATAATACCGCCGTCAGGACTGAATTTTATGGCATTGGTTAACAGATTATCGACCACCATGCGGAGTTTGGCGGCGTCGGCCAGCACCGTCAGCGACGCAAGCTTGCCTTTGACCTTCAGGTGACGAGACGCGAGTGTGAGCCGTTGTTGGTCGACAACCGACTGGATCAGTGGCGCCAGTTCGAACTCCTCCAGATGCAAATCGGATAGCTGCGATTGCCAAGCACTGAAGCTCAGCAAGTTCTCGATCAGCTTTTGCAGGCTAAGACTGTTCTCACGCAAGATGTCGGTGACTTCAATTTGAGCCGGTTTTAGGTCGCCGACGGCGCCATCGATGAGCAGCTCCGTGCCCTCGCGAATGTTGGCCAGCGGTGTTTTCAGCTCGTGAGACATGTGGCGGAGAAACTTGTCTTTTTCACGTTCTTGTTCTTGCAGGCGCTCACGTAGCCACTCGAGCTGGCGACCGAGGGCTTCGAGGTCTTCGGGTCCCGACACTTCGATGGGGCTAGAAAACTGACCATCACCCAGTGTGCTGATGGCGGTATCGATTTGCCGCAGCGGTCGGGCAAGTAGGCCGGTAAAAATCACCACGACAATCAGTGTGAAGGGGACGAGTAGCGCGGTTTGAATTGCGAGCTGTCGCTGCACCTCGCGCGCGCTTTCACGTAGTTCGCTGAGACCGGAGTCAATAAAGCGATTACTGTCGCGCGACATGTCGTCAACCATGTCGCGCAACTCGGAAAGATTGTTCAGCGCGTTGTTTACTTCGGTGGAATCGCGTTCGGCGCTGCGTATCGTTGTGTCAAAGGCGCTAAGACGGCGCTGAAGCGCGCGAATTTGCTCGTTGCGTGTCGCGTCGGCGCTGTCGGTCGCAATTTGGTCGAGTGTTGCGCGCACTTTGTCTAGCCGCTCTTCATAGGTTGCGAGCAGCTCGACTTCGCCGATCACTTGATAAACCCGTGCGCTTCGTTCCATTGAGCTGAGCTCTTTGCGCAACGATTGATTTTGATCGGTGTCCTGCACACCCTGAATAACCAGCGCCTCGGACTCGGTCGCAAACTCATTGAGCTGCGTCGCGGCGCGCACGATCGCCAAGATCAATGGCAAGGATACGAGCACGAAGCCGAGTACCAGCAGTCCATTGAGTGACTTGGGACGCGGGATTCGCATGTGGGTCAGGTCGCGGTCTGTCGTTTTTTGTGGAGCTTGTGTTCCCAGTTAAGCGCCGTGCGCGCAATGGTTTCAAGATCATCGTGTCTGGGTTCCCAGCCTAGCACCGTGCGGGCCACATCCGCCTTGGCGACAAGTGCCGGAGGGTCGCCCGCGCGTCGCGGTTCTTCGACGGTCTTGAGTGGTTGTCCATGCACCTTTTGCACCATGTCGATCACTTCGCGCACGCTGTAACCGTGCCCGTAGCCGCAGTTCGCCGTGAGTGATGCGCCACCATCGCGCAAGTAGTCAAGTGCACGCAAGTGGGCGGCCGCCAGGTCTTCGACATGGATATAATCACGCACACCCGTCCCATCCGGTGTGTCGTAATCCGTACCGAAGATCGACACATGGGAACGCGTACCCACCGCGACTTCACACGCAACCTTGGTGAGGAGCGTGGCTTTTGCTGTGGACTGACCAAGACGACCGCCTGGGTCGGCGCCCGCTACATTGAAATAACGCAGAATGACGTGGCGCAACGGTTCAACGGCAGACAGGTCGCGCAGCATCACTTCGCTCATCAGTTTGGAGGTGCCGTAGGCGTTAATCGGTGCCGTCGGCGATTGTTCATCGATGAGCGCCTCATTGGGTTCGCCGTAGACCGCCGCCGTTGAAGAGAATATAAAATGCTCAACACCCGCGTCGCGGCAACACTCGAGTAAGTTCCGAGTGTTGGATGTGTTATTTCGGTAATACTTGAGTGGGTTGGCCACTGACTCGGGGACGATTGTATGGGCGGCAAAATGCATGACCGATTTGATCTGGTGCTCGCTCAATAGGCGCGCGACAAGTGCTTGATCGCCGGTATCGCCGACCACCAACTCCCCGTTCAGTACCGCATCAGCAAAACCCGTACTCAAGTTGTCAAGCACAATCACTTTGGCGCCGGTATCGCCGAGTTGGCGCACTACGTGACTACCGATATAACCGGCGCCGCCGGTAACCAGAATTGTGTTACTCATCGTCATCCTTTTTCTGATCAGCCTGATAGTATCAGGCGAATCTGGCCATTCCTATGTGACCGGCTTCTCATCTTACGCGTAGCGTCGGGGGGTCGCGCAGCAGGGCGAGTTGTTCCTTCAGCGTCAGTATTTGCTCTTGCCAGTACTTCTGCGTATTAAACCACGGAAAGGCCCGCGGAAAGGCCGGATCAGACCAGCGGCGAGCGAGCCAAGCTGAGTGGTAGAGAATGCGCATCGCGCGGAGCGCCTCCACTTGGTCCAAGCTGCCAGACGGGAACGGACGAAATAGCGTGTAGCCTTCGGCCAGCGCATCCAAATTACGCTGCATTTCACCGGCATGGCCGCTGAGGAACATCCAGAGGTCCTGGATGGCCGGCCCATTGCAGGCGTCGTCAAAGTCCAACACGGCCGGTGTGCCGCTTTGCCACAGCAGATTACCGACATGCATGTCACCATGCAGTCGACCCCCGTCGAGCGCGGCGTGGTCCAACTGATCATCAATCGCGCTGAGTAGATCTTCGGCGATGGCTTCGTAGGCGTCGCGCAGATCGTCTGGAATCCATCCGCCATCCAGCAAAAAGCGCGCAGACTCGACCGCGCGATGTTCAAATTCAAGGGTCTCTCGGTGCGCAAATGCCCGTTGACTGCCAACATTGTGAATGCGAGCGATGAGGCGGCCGATTTGCGTGAGCGCATCGACATCGTCCAGGTAGGGCGCGTGTCCGCGCGCGTGTGGATACACGGCAAAGCGGAAGCGCTCGTGGTGACACAACACGGCACCTTCAGGCGAACGCAGCGGGGTCAGAACCGGTAATTCCAACTCCGACAGCGCGTCAGTAAACGAAAACTCTTCGAGGATTTGATCATCGGTCCATCGGCCAGGTCGATAGAATTTCGCTACCACTGGTGTGGCGGAATCGGTGAGGCCGATTTGATACACCCGATTCTCATAACTCGCCAGCGCCTGGATGCGTCCATCGCAAGACCAGCCCACCGCATCGAGACAGTTAACAATATCGTCGGGCAGAAGCTGATTAAACGAGTCGTTTTGCGGCATGACGTGCATAATATGGAAAATGTAACCTGCTCGAGTCGCCGAAGTATAGAATAATGTCTCCAGAGTTTCCCGAGGTTGGAATACGTTGGAATTTGTTATTGCTCACCGGACGCTTTACCTCGCTGCGCGTTGCGCAGCGATCAGTGGCGTGCTCGCGCTCGCGAGCTGCGGCGGCAGTGACCAGCAGACATTGAGTCCCCAGATCCCGGCGCCTAGCCTGCCATCGACGACCGTCATCAGCGGTAAAGCCAGTTATGAGCGTGTGCCGCACGATGCCTACAATAATGGTCTGGCCTACAGCGCGTCGTTCAGTCTGCCGATACGCGGTGCACGCGTTGAGTTGGTGGCCGACGGGCAAACGATCGAGGCCACGTCAACGAGCGACACGGGTGACTTCGCCTTTGAAATTGAGTCCGATCGCCAAGTGTCGATTCGCGTTAAGGCCGAGTCAATCAAAAGCGGTATGCCAGCATGGGATTTTCGGGTGGTGGATAACGTGCGCGGGGACGCACTGTATGCGCTGACCTCAGAAATCTTCACCGCGCGCGGTGCGCGGATGACCGTCGACTTAGAGGCGGCCAGCGGTTGGACCGGGAGCGACTACACGCAGCCACGAGCCGCCGCGCCGTTTGCTGTGCTCGACACCATCTACGGTGCCGTACAAAACGTGCTGCGAGTTCGTGGTATGACGGAGTTTCCAGCGCTCGAGTTGAACTGGAGTCCACAAAATCGACCGACGCTTGGCGTGGTCAGTGACGGGGAAATCGGCGGTAGCTTCTTCCGTGCGGCGGGCAGCAGTGAGATCTATCTGCTCGGTGCGGCCAATGCCGATACCGATGAATACGATGAGCACATTATCGTTCACGAATTTACCCACTATCTGCATCATCACTTCGGGCGATCAGATAGCTTGGGGGGTAATCATTCGATAGATGATCGTCTCGATCCGCGGGTCGCGTTCAGTGAAGGCCTGGCCAGCGCCTTCGCGGCCATTATTCTGGGTGACGCTCAGTATGTGGATGCGCTTGGCTTTCGGCAAGCCGCCGGTGCGAGCATCAATATTGAGGACAATCAGCTGCGCAATCCCGGCTGGTATAACGAAGGCTCGGTACAGGCGTTGCTGTATGATTTGTACGACGCGCGCGATGATGAGGGTGACTCGCTTGCCTTAGGGTTTGCGCCATTGTTTGAAGCCTTGACCGGACCGCTGCGCAGCCAAACAGCCTTTGTCACGGTGCATGCGTATCTGGATGCACTGAAGCGCGCGCAACCAGCGTTTGCCGATTCGATCGATCAGATGGCGGCGGTTCAGCGCATTCACACACAGAATTCTGACGCCTATGGTCTGGGTGAGTGGAACAACGCGCGACGCGAACGCGGTGTGTTGCCGATGTATCTGACGTTGCCATTCGACGGCTCGAGTATCGAAGTGTGTACGCTGGCCGGTGATAGTGCGTTTGGGGTTGGCAATAAACTCGGCAATCGTCGGTTTTTGCGTTTCACCGTCCGCGACGAGCAGGCCTTTCGAACGACGCGGATTCGCGCAGAGGGTCCGGCGGATGCGGATCCGGATATGGTCCTGCATCGCATCGGAATCGTTCAGTCCGCGCTCACCGCCGGTGTGGGTGAGGAAGTGCTTCGACGAATCTTTACGCCCGGCGACTATGTTCTCGAAGTCTATGATTACCGTAACATCACGGACGATCCGTACGGAGATGTCTGTTTTAGTTTGAGTGTGGAGGTTGAATAGTGCGATGAAGTGGCAGGCAAAAAACAGCGTCCTCGCCGTGTTGTATTGGCTGGCATTCATTGGACTTGCTCAGGCTCACACGGTCGAATCACTGGACCCGCGCGGGCATGAGACGCAACGGGTGCCAGCCAAACCGTTATCCAAATTGCATTTTGTGCGGCATGCGCGCTATCAACTGACGGCGGGGCAGCCTCAACGCATCGCGGTGTCGATCCAGTCGTCAACCGCGGTAACCGGTGTACACCTCGAGGCGCATACGGATGCCGGCTTGATGTTGACGCAGTCAGCCACGCATTATCGGTCGACGCTGACTCCCGGGGAGACGTACACCGTGTTTTTTGATGTCGTCGCTCAGCACGACGGACGACACTATCTTACGGTATTGGCGTCTGCGAGCGTCGACGGGCACGACACTCTGAGCGTGTATGCGGTGCCCGTAACGGTCGGCGCCGAGCAACTGACGGATGCGGCCGCTGCCCCAAAGAAGCGGTCGCACGACACGGCTGACGGAGTGACCGAGGCGCAGGGTGAGCGCCTAATTTTACTGCCGGCGCGGTCGTCTCTGGGGCGCTAAAACCACGGGTTGAGAGCGAAGGCTTGGCGCGGTGTGAATCGGCCTACCTGGTCGGGGTCGCACTCTGTATAATCCGCCCGACTTAGTGTTAACCAGGGCTCCTCCATGTCAGTCTTTCTTCGCAATGTCGCCATCATTGCCCATGTCGATCACGGCAAGACCACGCTTGTTGATCAGTTACTTAAAATGTCGGGCACGCTCGGAGAGCGTGACGAAGTGCCCAGTCGTGCGATGGATTCCAATGATCTTGAAAAAGAACGCGGCATTACGATTCTGTCAAAGAATACCGCGATCAGCTGGACCGACTATCGAATCAACATTGTGGATACGCCCGGTCACGCTGATTTTGGCGGCGAGGTAGAGCGCGTACTCAGTATGGTTGACTCGGTGCTGCTGGTGGTCGATGCGGTTGATGGCCCGATGCCGCAGACGCGCTTTGTGACGCGCAAGGCGTTCGATCATGGTCTCAACCCGATCGTGATCGTCAACAAGGTCGATCGACCTGGTAGTCGCCCAGATTGGGTGATCGACCAAGTGTTTGAATTATTCGACCGTCTGGATGCCAGCGATGAGCAGCTCGATTTTCCAATCGTCTATACCTCAGCTCTTAACGGGACATCGGGTATGGCACCCGACACGCAACACGCCAATATGGATGCGGTGTTCAGTGCGGTGGTCGAACACTGTCCGCCACCGGATGTTGATCTCGATGGTCCCTTTCAGATGCAGGTTACGTCTTTGGATTATTCCAGTTACCTGGGTGCGATCGCGATTGGCCGAATTTATCGCGGGAGCGTTGCGCGCAATCAGAGCATCCGTGTGGTCGATACCGACGGTCAGGTGCGTCGCGAAAAAATTTCGCAGATTCTTGGCTTCAACGGCTTGCAGCGAGTTGAGGTGGAGAATGCCTCGGCGGGCGATATTGTCGCGCTTGCCGGCATCGCTCGGCCCCATATTTCGGAGACGTTGTGCCATCCGGATGCGCCGGAAGCATTGCCGATGCTCGCGGTCGATGAGCCGACGATCAGCGTGATGTTCGAGACCAACAATTCACCGTTTGCTGGGCGCGATGGCAAGTTCGTCACCAGCCGGCAAATTCGCGACCGCCTGCTGCGCGAAACGCTGCACAATGTGGCTTTGCGCGTCGAGGATACCGATGACCCAGAGCGATTTCGTGTGTCGGGTCGGGGTGAACTGCATTTGTCTATTTTGCTCGAGACCATGCGGCGCGAGGGCTTTGAGATGGCGGTGTCGCGTCCCGAAGTGATCTTTAAAGAGATAGACGGTGTGCGTCATGAGCCGTTCGAGCGAATGACCGTCGACATTGAGGATTCGGATCAGGGCGCGGTCATGGAGGCCCTCGGCGAGCGGGGTGGCCAGCTCATGGACATGATGCCCGACGGCAAAGGTCGAGTCCGTCTCGACTACACCATTACGTCGCGCGGCCTCATCGGGTTTCAAACACTCTTTCGTACGCTAACCTCGGGCAATGGTCTGATGTATCACGTGTTCGATGAGTATCGCCCCGCGCTGACCCAAGCGGTTGCGCAGCGACAGGCTGGCGCGCTGGTGTCTAATGCGCAGGGCAAAGTGCTCGCTTTTGCGCTGTTTAATCTCCAAGAGCGTGGACGAATGTTTGTGAAGCCTGGCGACGAGGTCTACGAGGGCCAAGTGGTTGGGCAAAACAGTCGGGATAACGATTTGCCAGTCAATCCGTTAAAAGGCAAGCAGTTGACCAATATTCGTGCCGCCGGACGAGACGAGAAGATCATTCTCACACCTCCCGTGTTGTTTTCTCTTGAGCAGGCGTTGGAGTTCATCGATGACGACGAGCTAGTCGAAATCACGCCGAACTACATTCGGATTCGCAAGCGCTTTCTCAAAGAACATGAGCGCAAACGCGCGTCGCGAGAGAAAAAAGCGTTGAGCAAAGCGGCCGAGCAAAACGCCAATCCGAATTAACGCGCCATCGCGCGCCGCACGCTGAGTCGGTTGGATGGTGATGCCGCACTGAGCATCGTGCACCGCGTCGGCTTAGCGTTCGGTGCGACGCGGTTCGTTGGTCCGTTGAGTGCGGGTGGGCGCCGGTGCTGGCGGCGCAGTATGCCGGCGTGTCGAGCGAGGCGGTGCCGCGGGACGAGGACTGGGCGGCGCTGTGCTCTGTCCGCTGCTTTGAGCACCACCGCCTGTGTTGTTCCCCGATGAATCGGATTGATTCGCTGGCGGCGGCGGTTGGTTTTGAGGTAGGTACACGACGCGACCCCGTCGCGTTTGGAAGTACGTGTTATCACGGCTGCCGCGGAGCGTTTGACTGTGAAGCGGTGAGCCATAGGTCGAGACGAGTACCGGTGACGATCCATAGCCTCTGCCGTTTTGGCCGTAAGTCGTATCATTGACGTAGAGGTAGCGGATGTCGCCGATGTAGTAAGCGTCCGGCCCGCCATTTCGATCAAGGCGATTGAGTAAATAGACCCGATTACCGTCTTCGTCTTCATCCCATTGGCTGTTGCCACTACCAAATAGGCTGGTTTCGTCGGATTGCGCGGAGTAATGATCGATACCATCGTCGATCATCGCCTCAGGTGGCAAATTCTCCGGGTTTTTCCACGGCTCGGTGACACAGCCGCTCGCCAAGGCGGTGACTAGCAGCGCCGCGAGGGCGCGAAGGGCAGGGGCTACGCTCAACTTCATTCTCCGTCAGTCTCTACGCCAAAGGTAACACATCTTTATAGACCGTCTGTTACGTCGGTAGTTTCCTCCCCATTTTTCGCCTGGCGTGGCCGGTCCGCCTCGCAGATTGGCCGCATGCGGTCAGCAACGCGCCATTCGGGGTGTGCGGCGCTCGGTTACATCTGAGTCAGGTGGGTTGTCGCATGCCGCCGCTCAGTGCGCGAGCGGGTGTTTCGCGCAGCCTGTGTAACGGTCGGCGGCGAGCGAGCCTCAGAGCCAATTATTGTTAAAACGGAGCCGGTCAAAACGTGCACACGGTCACAGTCCGTCGGCCTTGGATTTCGTATGGTCGGGACCTCAGGTTGGGATATTTTTCCCATCCGTACTTTCCCTGATAGCCAGGAATGGACGCGTCGTGACCCAGAACATCAAGGATAAACCGGTCAATCAGGCCACTCGGCGACCCGCACCGCACTTTGGTTCGCGCACGGCGTTACAGGCTGTGAGCGACGGAGTAGTGGTGGTGAGCGCCCGCGGTACCGTTGAATTTCTCAACCCAGCGGCGGAAGCCCTATCAGGTTGGGGATTGGATGAAGCCACGAATCAGCCTGTTGACGCGGTAGTGTCGTTGCACGATGACGCGGAGGGGCTCACGTTGGACAACCTCTTGAGTGACGGTCCAACGCAAATGGATTTCGGTCGCTGTACGATGACGACGCGTACCGGTGATATTAAGTGTATCGACGCGAATGTTTCGCCCGTGATCAATCAAGACGGCACCATTACCGGCAAGGTTTTGGTCCTCAAAGATCGCAGCGAGGAAAAGGGTCTCCAGGCTCGCTTGGACCATCAAAGTACGCACGATGCCCTCACTGGGCTGCTCAATCGCAAGGCTTTTGAGCAAAAACTAAGTGACCTGTTTTCAGACAATATTGCGACAACTGAAGAGCATGCCCTGCTCTATCTTGATCTCGATCAATTCAAGATTATTAACGATACTTGCGGCCATGCGGCCGGTGATCATTACCTGCTTCAGCTTACCCAGCTATTGCAAAAACGCGTGCGCAACAGTGATGTGCTGGCGCGGCTCGGCGGTGATGAGTTTGGTGTCTTGCTCCATGGTTGTAATGAGGAACAGGCGAAAGAACTGGCCGGTGAACTGTGTGAAAGCGTCGCCGCTATGAACTTCTCATGGCGCGAACGCATTCATCGTCACACGGTGAGTATCGGCATTATTGCGATAGAGCCTGCGGATGATGCGGCGGCGGTGTTAAGCGCCGCAGATGTGGCGTGCTTTACCGCCAAGGACATGGGCCGAAATCGGCTGCACGTGTACCACGATGACAAAGTGCCCAATCGGCATGTTGAAATGCAGTGGGTGGCACGTATTTCGCGGGCGCTTGACGAGGAGCGGTTGGTCGTTTACTCGCAGCCCATCGTGAATATTGGATCCGAAACCGACAATGACATCCCGCACTATGAGCTTTTGGTGCGCCTCACCGATCGCTTTGGGCAAGTGATTGTCCCGCAGTATTTTATCTCTGCTGCCGAACGCTACAATCTGATGCCTCGCGTCGACGCCTGGATGGTGTCACATGTGCTCAAGCACTTGGTTTGGCGTCCCGATTGCGCCGACTGCGGTCCCCGATACAAGCTGTCGCTCAATCTGTCCGGCACGTCGTTGAGCGATGGCGGCTTTATGGATCATCTCGAAGCACTATTTGACGAGCATTCGCTAGCGCCCGGCACACTGTGCTTTGAGATTACCGAGACGGCAACCATCACCAATATGGCCCAAGTAGCGCAATTTATGCATCGGATGAAGGCGCGAGGCTGCGAGTTCTCGCTCGATGATTTTGGCAGTGGCTTGTCATCGTTTGCGTACCTCAAGGAACTGCCGGTCGACCTGCTCAAGATTGACGGCGATTTCGTTGCCGACATTCTGACGTCCCCCTCGGATGCGGCCGTCGTGGATGCGATCACGCGTGTGGGCAAAGCGATGGGCATTCGCACCGTCGCGGAACGGGTCGAAAATCAGGCGCTGCTCGATGCGCTGATATCGATCGGTGTGGATTTCGCTCAAGGCTTTTACTTCGCCCGACCGCGGCCTGTACGAAATCGTAGTAGTTTCAATGGTGTGACGACGTACCGAAACTCCGCGCTGGCGTAACGCACAACCCGTCCAAACCCGGTCGCCTTAGTCTGGCTTTAATGCGTGGCTGAATACGCGTATTCTTAGACGCTTTGGGGCGATTCGCCCCCTCGCGAGGCCGTCAGCAGCGCCTCTTCTGGAGCACACGACACACCCATGGATTCTTCTGTCCGGCACAGCGACACAGTGCTACGCGCCAACGACCCGCCGGCTTCGCGCACGCTCAATCCGGATTCCCGGCGCCCCGTGCTCTTTGTCTGCGATCACGCTAGTAACGTGATTCCACCGTCGCTCAATGATCTCGGTCTAGGTCCGCACGAACTGGGGCGGCACATTGCGTTTGATAAGGGTTCGGCGGCGCTGACCGAGCGTCTGTGTGAACAGCTCAATTTCATGGCCGTTCTGTGTAATTACTCGCGGCTTGTGATCGATTGCAATCGTCGTATTGAAGACCCGACCTACATGCCGCTGGTGAGCGACGACGTGACTGTCCCAGGCAATCATGATCTCACACCCGTTCACCGTCAGGCGCGCTACGACGAAATCTACGTGCCCTACCACGCCGCGATCACAGACGCCCTCGACTGCCTAGAGCAGGACTGTCCGGGGCCGGCCGTCGTGGCGATTCACTCGTTCACGCCAAAACTTGAAACGGGTGTGCAGCGGCCCTGGCATGTCGGCGTGCTTTGGGACCAAGATCCTCGCATCGCCGATCGTCTCAAGGACTATTTGCAGGGGTTCCCATCGCTCTGTGTGGGTGACAATGAGCCTTACTCGGGCAAACATATGGCAGACTATACAATCGATCACCATGGCGAGGGGCGACGCCTGCCGTGTGTATCGATCGAAATACGACAGGACACGCTCAATAGTGAGGACGGCGTTAGTGCATGGGCCGACCGGCTTGTCCCGTTTTTTCGGGCGCTCGAAACGGATACCACGCTGTTCAAAAAACGTCTTTGATGAGCCGCCTAGCCGTATGACGCAAGGCGTATGCAGCGCGCGCAGGCGGGCTGTCGAGTGGGTAATGACCACTACGCCAGACAATCAGTCGTCTGAATCAGGCATCGATGGGGGAGCCTTATGATCAGCAAACCACCGTTCACGATCGGCGTAGAGGAAGAGTATCTACTGGTCGATAAATCCACGCGAGATGTAGCCACCGAGCCACCGGAAGAAATGCTCGAAGCCTGCCAAGAGGCGCGTCCGGGGCAAATCACACCAGAGTTTTTGCGCGCGCAGATCGAGGTTGGCACAAAAGTGTGTCAAAACGTCACCGAAGCGCGCGAAGAACTGGGCGCATTACGCGGCTGCATCGCCTCGATCGGCGACCGATACAATCTGGCACCCATCGCTGCGTCGACGCATCCGTTTGCGAGTTGGCACGTGCAAAAACGCACCGACCACGCTCGATATCACGATCTCGATCGCGACATGCAGGCCTCGGCCCGTCGTCTGTTGATCTGTGGCATGCATGTGCATGTTGGAATCGATGATGATGAAATGCGTATCGATCTAATGAATCAGTTCGCCTACTTCTTGCCGCATCTGCTGGCTTTGAGCTGTTCATCGCCCTTTTGGGCAGGCGATGATTCTGGGTTGCAGTCGTATCGCTTGACGGTGTTTGACGGCATGCCGCGAACCCGTTTGCCGGAGAAATTTTCAAGTTACAAAGAATACCAGCGTCATTTGGATATTCTTGTTGAATCGGGTGTGATGGAAGACGCCACCAAACTGTGGTGGGACGTTCGACCAAGTGCCCGATATTCGACGCTGGAGATGCGCGTCACCGATGTGTGTACGCGGATCGATGATGCCTTGACGATCGCTGCCCTGTCGCAGTCGATCATGAGCATGCTGTATCGCCTTCGACGCGACAACATGCGTTGGCGCCAATATGCGCCGATGCTTGTCGCCGAAAACCGCTGGCGGGCCATGCGGTACGGTACGGAGCAAGGACTGATCGATTTCGGCCGCGGTAAACTCGTGCCTTACGATGCGTTGTTTGAGGAGATTTTTAGTTTGATTCGAGACGATGCGGAGGAGCTCGGCTGCCTAGATGAAGTGTTGCATGCGCGGCGCATCATCGAGCGCGGCAACAGCGCTCGACAACAGCGCGAGGTGTTTAAGGCGGCGATTGATGAGGGCGCGGAGCGCAGCGAGGCGCTTCAACGCGTCGTGGATCATCTGATTGTCGAAACGCGAAAAGGCAGTACCGCCAACGCATGACAAGAGTGAATCGACGCCCGCGCCAAATAATAACCATCAGGCGGTGTACATGAGTGAGAATACCTTTTCGTTGTTAGAAGCCATTGCGCTTCGACGCACGGGTGATAGCGTGTATGAGGTCGATACCCATCCGCACTTTTGGACGATCGTCAGCCCTTTTGGCGGTTGGTCAGCAGCGGTCGCCCTGCGAGCGGTGCTCACTGAGTGCCAACACCCCCTCGTGCCGATTTCGATGTCGATACATTTTGCGGGACGCATCGACGCCGGTACGGTGCAAGTCGTGCCGACACGGGTGCGCGAGAACAAGCGCACCGCATTTTGGCGCTGCGAGTTGAGGCAGGGAGGTCGGTGTACCTTGAGCGCGCAAATTGCGCTAGCGCAGCACCGTCCAACACGGCGAGTGATCGAAACGGTGCGGCCGGATGCGCCGGATCCAACGTCGCTCTCGACGACGGAGGTTCCCGGTATACCCTGGACCACGACCTATGACAGCCGGTTCGTGACGGCGCCACCCGGTTCCGATAGCGGCTCGCTCAACTCGGTGTTCTGGGTTCGGTTGCGGCATGAGGAAGCGGTGACCTTTGAGTCGCTAGTGTCGTTGTGCGATGCGTGTTTCCCGAGACTGTTTTTTCGAACCAGCGAGGTCTTCAACGCCGCGTCGCTGTCCATGAACATTCAGTTTCATGTTGATCATGAACAGCTCGCGCAAATGGGCCATGGGTTCTTGCTAGTCGAAGCATTTGGCAACAAAGCGGAGCGCGGTTTTTTTGATCAGAACCTACGCGTGTGGACGGCGGATGGTGAGTTGATCGCGACAAGTGAGCAACTTTTCTACTATGCGCTTGATGCGAGTTCATGATGGGTGGGCTGATGAGTGTCATTGATGGCCGAAAGAGGTGTCGATGCGTCACGAACCGTTAGGCGACAAACGGTGGTAACGGTCGACGAGCAAAGCAAGACTGAGTGGCCCACATTTGAACTCAGCGTCGCGCCGATGATGGACTGGACCGACCGCCACTGCCGATATTTTCATCGCCTTTTGCATCCCCGCGTCCGGTTGTTTACCGAAATGATCCATGCGAATGCTGTGATCAAAGGCGACCGTGAGTATTTGCTGGGGTTTGATCCGGCGGAGCATCCGGTAGCCGTACAACTGGGTGGAAATGAACCAACGCTGCTCGCCGAGGCGGCGCGCATTTGTGCCGATTATGGTTACGATGAAATCAATCTGAATGTCGGGTGCCCGAGCGATCGTGTGCAGACAGGCGCATTTGGTGCGTGCTTAATGGCGCAGCCCGAGCGTGTTGCCGCGTGTGTTACGGCGATGAAGCAGGCGGTGGACATACCGGTTACGGTCAAGACTCGGATCGGGATTGACGATTTGGACAGCGACACATTTCTGCGCGCGTTTATCGAGCACTTAATGCGGGCGCCTACCGATGGTCTCATCGTTCACGCGCGTATTGCCCTGCTCTCAGGGCTCTCGCCAAAGCAAAACCGTGAAATTCCTCCGCTCAACTATCAGCGGGTAGTGCGTATGCAAGATGCGTTTCCCACTCTGCCGATTGTGTTGAACGGAGGGATTACCGAGCTTGTCGACGTGCAACGTTTCGCCCACGTGTTTACCGGTGTGATGCTGGGGCGAGCGGCTTACCAAAACCCGTGGCTGTTGGCCCAAGTGGGCAAGGCGCAGGGCCTGAGCGACCGTGCAACGCGGGCCGACATTGTGCGCGCCTTTTTACCCTATGCGGAAAAACAGCTCACTCGAGGTGTACGGTTGCATGCTATGACCCGGCATTTATTGGGCTTGTTTGCCGGTCAACCTGGAGCGCGCGCCTGGCGACGTTATTTGAGCGAAAACAGTCATCACGCGGGCGCGGGAATTGACATCCTTGAGCAGGCGCTGGAGAGAGTGGACCCTCCTTAATTAATCACGTATAAGTAGCATCTTTTAATCGCGACCCAGTATTACGAGGAACTGCAACGCATGGCAAAGCCCAAGAAACTTCACAAAGAGCGCAAGAAAAAAGGCCTGCCGCCACTGGCTGATTTGGCAGATCGGCACGACCTATATGAGCAGTCTGTACAAAGTGTTGAAACGGAGGTTGAGTTTCTCCGTGATACGTTTCGCACGGTTCGGGGTCGACCTGCGGCGTCGCTGCGCGAAGATTTTTGTGGCACGGCCGCGGCGGCGTGCGAATGGGTTAAAGACAATCCCAATCACACGGCGCAGGCCGTCGACTTTGATCAAGAAGTGCTTGAGTGGGGACGCAATCGCCATGTGAGTAAACTCGATGCGGAGCAGCAGTCGCGTGTGAAACTGATCGAAGACAACGTGCTGTCGGCGGAGCTCGATCCGGTTGATCTGCTTGTGGCGTTTAATTTCAGCTATTGGATTTTCGACACGCGCGCAACGCTGCGTCATTATTTCGAAAAGGCCCGCGCCAATCTCAAAGACGATGGACTGTTTATTCTTGATGCGTTCGGTGGTTCTGAGGCCCATGATGAAATGGAAGAAGAAACCGAGCACGACAATTTCACCTATATTTGGGAGCAGGGCTCGTTTGATCCGATCAGTCATGCCATGCAGTGTTACATCCATTTTGAGTTTCCGGACGGTTCCCGCCTAAAACGCGCATTCAGCTATCACTGGCGCTTTTGGATGTTGCCCGAAATTCGCGAACTGCTTGAAGAGGCCGGTTTTTCGAAATCGACCGTTTACTGGCAGCAAGACGATGATGATGACAATGATGAAGAGGGCGATTTCGAGCCCGCGGAGCGAGGCGAGCCGGATCCGGCCTGGATTGCTTATATTGTCGCTGAGAAATAATCGCCTGATCCCCTGAGACCCATCGATTGCCCAGGCGCAAGCCTGGTCGGCAGACCGTTGAGGGGCGATACCCCGTTGTTGGCGTTACCGTCCGAGCGCTATTGTCGTTATACTTAACCTTAATGGTAATGCTGCCCGTCGCTTGATGGGTGGTCCGAGTCGGGCAAAAATCCCGGGTGTTTTGGCCCGCTTGCCCATCAGTGCAACGGAGTACGATGGTCAGTCACGCTGAACTTGCAATTTTGTTTGCCGATGTTGTGGGCAGCACCAAGCTCTATGAGCTCATGGGTGACGCACGCGCGCGGGAAACGGTGCAAGACTGCATTGATCGAATGACACGCGCGACTGAGAATCATGGTGGCAGCGTGATCAAAACCATGGGCGATGAGGTCATGAGCACCTTCGACTCGGTGGGCGATGCGGTCGAAGCGGCGGCGCAGATGCAGCAGATGATCAGCGATGATCTGAGCGTTGACGATGTACCGGTCGCCATTCGAGTCGGGTTTCATTATGGCCCCGTTATGCTGGAGGACGGTGATGTATTCGGGGGTGCTGTGCACACCGCCAGTCGCATGACCAATCAGGCCAAGGCGGCACAGATCATCACCACAGCGGTGGCCGTGGGCAAAATGTCGTCCGAATGGCAGTCGTGGACGCGGCAAATTGACCTCACCATCGTCAAAGGGGTAAAGGACGAAATCGCGCTATTCGAAGTCCTGTGGCAGCGCGAGGACAATACCCGCATGCTGCCGACGATCAACTGGAGTCAGGCGACGGATGTGCGCAATCAGCGTTTGCGGCTGACCTATCGCGGCCAAGAGGTCGTTGTGGATCACGGGCACCCGTTTGTCAGTATCGGGCGGGCGGAAGACAGCGATATCGTGGTCAAGGACACACTGATCTCCCGTCTGCACGCGCGCATCGAATTTGTGCGTGGACGCTTCGTGCTGTACGACGAAAGTACGAACGGCACATGCGTCAAAAAGAGTGACGGCGAGGAAAGCTTCGTGCGCCGTGACAGCTTACAGTTGTCGGGAGAAGGGGCAATTGGACTTGGCCGCGTGCCGTTGCCGGGTTCGCCACAAGCGATCCACTTTACGTACGAGGACTAGTGCGCCCGATCGCGCGGCGCGTTGTCGTTCCACCCTCTGATCGTGCCGTCGTCAGCCCAGTCTCATGCTGGCTGTGGGACCACTGGGCCACCGACTCCCAAACGAGAAGGTCAGCCCAGGTCACTCGATTGGGCTACCCAAGCTCTGCCAGAATTGCCTGTTGCTTGGCGCGCAGTGCGTCGGGCAGGCGATCGCCATAACTGTCGAGGTATTCGCCAATCGCCGTCATCTCGTCCCGCCATTTTCCTGCATCGATTGACAAAAGCTCAGCTAGGACGTCCGGCTCGATGTCGAGGCCATCGGTATCGAGGCTCGCTTCGGTTGGGAGAAAGCCGATGGGCGTTTCGACACCGTCAGCCTCGTTCTTGCAGCGCCCGACTATCCAGCGCAAGACGCGGAGGTTTTCGCCAAACCCAGGCCACAGAAAATTGTCGTCCGCATCTTGTCGGAACCAATTGACATGGAACATCTTTGGTAAGTTGTCGGACCGCTCGCTGAGGCTCAGCCAGTGATTCCAGTAGTCGGCAAAGTTGTAACCGCAGAAGGGTTTCATGGCCATCGGATCGCGGCGGACAACGCCCACAGCGCCGGTTGCGGCGGCGGTGGTTTCAGAAGCCACCCCGGCGCCCACTAGCACGCCGTGTTCCCAGTTTTTCGCCTGATACACAAGCGGTGCGGTTTCACGACGACGACCACCGAATACAATGGCTGAAATCGGCACGCCCTGAGGATCGTCGGTCATCGGCGAATAGGCCGGGTTGTTGCGCGCGCTCACCGTAAAGCGTGAATTGGGGTGCGCCGCCGGTGATTGATCACCATTGATCGCCGCGCCTTTCCAGTTGGTCACGGGCGTGGTGTTTGGTCGACCTTCCCACCACGGCTCGTTGTCGGCCGTCACCGCGACGTTGGTGAAAATCGTGTCCTTTTGAATCATGTCGAACGCGTGTGGGTTCGTTTTAGGGCTCGTGCCCGGCACTACCCCAAAGTATCCCGCTTCGGGATTAATCGCGTAGAGTCGACCGTCATCACCCATATGCAGCCACGCGATATCATCGCCAACCGTCCATATCTTCCAACCTGCTTGCGTTTCGGGGGGCACCATCATCGCCAGATTGGTTTTCCCACAGGCCGACGGAAACGCCGCAGCGATGTAATGGGTTTCGCCTTCAGGACTTTCCATGCCGAGAATTAGCATGTGCTCGGCGAGCCAGCCTTCCTGTCGAGCTTGGTAGCTGGCGATACGAAGTGCATGACATTTTTTGCCCAGCAGCGCATTACCGCCATAGCCTGATCCGTAGCTTTTGATGCTCAATTCGTCAGGAAAATGCATGATGAAACGACGATCGGGGTCGAGTTCACCGGTGGAGTGCAGGCCCTTCACGAAGGTGCCGTCGCGTTCAATGCGTGCCAGCGCGTCGCTGCCCATTCTCGTCATGATGCGCATGTTGGCCACAACGTAGGGGCTGTCGGTAATTTCGACGCCGCATCGTGACAGAGGCGAGTCGATTGGGCCCATGCAATAGGGGATCACATAAAGCGTGCGGCCCGCCATGCACCCGTCGAATAGTGCGTCCATTTTGGCGTGACCGTCCAATGGCGCCATCCAGTGATTATTCGGCCCGGCATCCGCCTCTTCGGGTGTGCAGATAAATGTGAGATGTTCAACGCGGGCGACGTCTTGTTGGTCGGACAGGTGAAGATAGCAATTTGGAAAGGATGTTTCGTTGAGTTTCGACAAGCTGCCATTGTTGAGCATCAGGTCCGTCAGCATCTGGTTCTCGGCATCGTCGCCTGTGCACCAGTGAATCTGATCCGGACGCGTGAGTGCCGCGCACTCATCAACCCATTGTTTTAGCGCCTGATTAGTTGTCATAAGTCTGTTCCTGCCGCCGGCTCTTAAAGGTTGGGGGGAGATTATACGCAGGTAGTTTCACGAGTCACTAAATGCAAAAAAAAACGCCCTCATTTCGAGGGCGTTTGAATTGGCTTGACCATACGCTCGAGAGAGAAAAGCGTCGGTATGCCGCTACCTTAGCGCTTACGCGAGGTGGTTTTCTTAGCCGTTTTGCGAGCGCGTGTGGCGGTTTTCTTCGCTGCTTTTTTGACCGTCGCGGTCTTTTTGCGCGCTTTTTTCACCACTTTCGCCTTGGCCTTAGTGGCTTTCTTCGCCACGGTTTCGCCGCGGTTACCAAATTCAGTCACGGTTTCCGATACCAGTCCAGACAGGTCTTCGCGTGTGTCAACGAGCACGTTGAGTACTTTCTTGGCGTCGCGCGTCAGACGCTGACGGCTTTTCGGCATCAGGTCGATTTGATCGGCCCACAGGTCCTGCAGGCTCTCGGCGTTAGCCGCTACGTCAAGGCGCTTCGCCGCAGCGGTCAGCGTACCTTCGAGCATGTCAGCTTGCTCGCTGACGAGCTTGGCGACCGACTTGTGCGTGATTTTGTTCAGCTTCAGCACTTTGTCCGACGCAAACGCAACGGTTGAGGTGCTGGCGCCGATCAGGTTTGAGCCAGTAGAGGCCAAGCGGCGGCTGTTCTTAATACCCAGAGCGGCCAGATTCAGCGAGCGATCCACGACAGGCTGAACAATGTTTTCAACGATGGGGTTCATAACGATCTCCTTGAGGATGTATAGTGCAGTGCAATATGTTGCGATGCAGAATAACACAATGGTGCAGTGTGTCAATACCCATCTGTGATCGGTGTCACGTTTTCCTCGTATCGACCGATCTTTTCGTCCCATCTTCATGAATTATCACAGTATTCCGTCAAATATTTGACGCGTTCTGTGACCGTTCTCACAGGTCAAATAGGGGTTTTTACTTATCATCCCGAACGTCGAAATCAGACTTTTACTGGTCACCGATCTTCGAATTGCGGCGAATCCCCGCGCCAATGGGGCTCTCCGCTTGCGATCACGGCCGTTTTGAGCGGCACACACGTAAGGATGAGGACATGTCACCACTCGTATCCGAGCCACGAACAGGCCTTTTTGCCTGGCTGGCCTCCACGATTCTCGTTGTCACCGTTGCCTTGAGTCCGGCGGCCCTCGCCGTTGGCACGGTCGCGGGAACGGATATCTCCAACACGGCCAGCGTGAGCTACGAGCTCAACGGCACACCGGTTACCGCCGATTCACCACCGGTTGTTGTGACGGTGGCGGAGATCATCGACGTGGATGTCACGCTGCAAAGTCCCCAGCTGCCGGTTGCACCGGGAGACACGAATCAGGCGATCGTTTTTACGGTGACGAATACGGGTAATGGCACGGAAACGTTTACGCTCGCCGGACTGAGTACGCTCGCGGGGGATGACTTCGATCCTGTGCTGTCAGCACCCAATGCACTGTTTTTTGATACCGACAACAGCGGTGACCTCTCACCGGGTGACACGCCATACAACCCCGGCACGAATGACCCGGTCTTAGCCCCGGATGAAGTGATTACGGTATTGCTGGCCAACGACATTCCGGCTGGATTGCTGGACACCAATCTTGGTCAAACGCAGCTTACGGCCACCTCGACAACCGGTACAGGCGCGGCAGGCACTGTGTTTGCCGGAGCCGGCGATGGCGGCGTGGATGCCATGACGGGCTCGACCGAAGGTGAAGACAACGATGTCGGTGAGTACATCATCGAAACGATCAGTGTCGCTGTCGCCAAGAGCGCCACCGTTAGCGATCCGTTCGGTGGCACCACACCGGTGCCGGGCGCTCAGATCACCTATCAGATCACCACCACCGTAACCGGCACAGGCACGGCGGTGGGTGTCGTCGTCGACGACCCAATTCCGACGAATACCACTTTTTTACCGGCGTCAATCACTCTGAATGGCGCCAATCTCACGGACGCCGCCGACGGTGACGTGGGTGAGTTCGATGCAGGCGTGCCCGGTATTTCGGTTGCACTGGGCGATCTGGCGGCGGCGGACGGTCCGCAGGTCGTCGAATTTATCGTTGTTATTGATTAATCCACTTTGGGGGAAACGTTATGAACCTCGTTAGAACGTTAGTTTTATTCACGCTCGCGACTGTGGCGACCAATGTCATGGCTGAATCTCAGCCGATCAGCGTCAACACGGCAGCAGAGAAAGAAGAGCGCTACGTGGATGCAGACGGTGTTGAGCGATCGCGCCTAGTGCCTGTTACCACGGTGATTCCAGGCGATCAGGTGGTATACACCATCACCTTCGCGAATCAAGGCACACAGCGGGCGGACGGCATCAAGATCGTCGACCCCATACCCGCGCAAATGCGCTACATCGAAAGCTCTGCCTTCGGGCCGGGCACAACCATTTCGTTCTCAGCCGATGGCGGGCAGACGTTTGCTGCGGCGAATGCCGTGATGATCGAGGACAACGGCACCGCACGCGTGGCGTCGCCGACCGAATACACGCACATCCAGTGGCTGTTCAACAGTTCGCTTGAACCGGGCGCGCAAGGCTACGCCCAGTTTAAAGCGCAACTGAAGTAAGCCTTTGGGGGATTCGCCTGTTGTTGTTAGTCACCCAAGTCGCACGACGCGACGGACGGTGAGAGTTTAGGAGTGAAGTTGTGATGAACCATCGAGTAACCGGAACCTACGGCCTCAAGCTGACGTTGTTGTCGGCTTTGTTGGCGTTGGCTCCTTATGCAATGAGCGCCGGCACCGATCCAGGTGGCACGGCGGCGGGACAGACTGTCTCGAACCAGGCGACCCTGGATTACCAGGTCGGCGGCGTCAGTCAAACGCAAATTTTGAGTGATAACGACGGCAACCCGATTAACGGCATTAGTGCGACGACGTTTGTCGTTGATCGTAAGCTTGATTCATCGGTGACCGAGCTTAGCACCACTTACAATAGCGCCACGACCACCACGGTAGGTCCTGGCCTGTCTCAGGGTGCTGGCAGCACGGGCGCGGTGTTGGCGTTCACGTTGACCAACGAAGGTAACGAGATCCAAGACTTTTCACTGACGGCGCAAGCGACCACATTTGATCCGTTTGGCGGAGCCGATAACTTCGACGCCACAAACGTTAATGTGTTTGTCGACGCGGACGGTAACGGTGTTTACGATCCGGCGGTCGATACGGCAACCTTTGTGGATGAGTTGGACTACGTGGGCAACCCGGGTGGTAACTCCAGCTCTGTCGTCGTCTTCATCGTGTCGGATATCCCGATCGCACAGACGAACGGCGACATCGCGGCGTACGTGCTCAATGCACAGGTCGCCGAGGGTGGCGCAGCGGGTCAAGGTGCGGACATCACGACCGATGACTCCGGCACCGCGGATGATCCCAATACGGTGCAGGATGTGTTCGCTGACGAAGACAATGCCAACAACGGCGGTGACGGAGATCGCGATGGTATATCGTCGGCCGAAGATGCGTATCTGGTGGGCGCGCCCCAGTTGTCGATTAATAAGACGTCTGCGGTGATTGCCGATCCATTTACCTGTCCGGGCTTCCCGGGAACCGCTTGTCCAGGCGGCGCCAATCCGAAAGCGATTCCGGGCGGCATCATCGAGTACACCATCACTGTTGCGAATGCCGCTGGATCGGCGTCGGCCACATCGGTGAGCATCGGTGATGATCTGTCGGCGGAAATTGTCGGCGGCGGTGGCACCGAAGCCATCGACTTCATTGCAGGCCAATTTGGCGGCAATGACATCGAACTCACCTCAATTGTCGGCGGTGTCCCCACCGTCACCAACCTGACCGCGGCATCCGACGCCGATGTTGGCCAGTTTGTTGCCAATGTGCTGTCGGTGACCGTCGCCAGCCTGGCAGCCGGCGATAGCGCAGAAGTGCGTTTCCGGGTAGAGATTCAGTAACCCGAAAATGCAGGCGATTCATCACAACACGCTTGCTGGCGTGCGTCCGGGCATGAGCCCGGACGCGCGCCGTGCGGCTTGTGCGGAATCGTCTGAGATGAAGGTTGCGACGCCGCCTTTACCAAGCGGTGCGGTGCCTCATTTGCCGGATAAGCAGGGGCGCTTGTGCACCGGCACTGTTCATCCCAAAAAGAATCCTTCAACGCGTCACAATCTGACGCGTTTAGTGGTCTATGCGCTGGGGATTTTCGTCATCGGTTTGTCTACCGCTCACGCGCAGACGCTACCGGGGACCGCCGTCGACAATGTCGCGGAAGTGCGCTTCACAACGCCACTGGGAATTGCAGCCGCCATCGATAGCAATGTCGTTTCGCTGACAACCCAGCTCGCTCCGACCGACGCCGAGATTGCCTTTGTGCAGGTTGGTGAGGCAGGTGGTGACCAATCGATTCACCCCACTGAGTGCGTGTCGGCCACCGGCGCGCAGATGTTGCCGGATCCAAAGTTGTTTTCAGGCGCGACGGTCGATTCGAACGGATTGTTCACCATTGACGACGCCGCTTTTTTTCATGGCGGTGATCCGCTGTTTGTGCAACTGGATGATCAGGACCAAAATCTAGACGCGACGGCACTGGATACCATCGCCGTGACGATTTCCTTTGCGGCAACGGGCGACAGCGAGGACCTAAACCTCACCGAAACGGACGTCAATACGGGGCTATTTGTGGGGTACATTCCCACCGCAGTGAGTGTGGCGAGCGCGAACGACTGCGTGCTGCAGGTCGAGTTAGGCGGTCAAGCTCAGGCGAGTTATACCGATCCCAATGATGCAACCGATGTTTCAGCCAGCAGCGCGCTGGTCGATCCATTAGGTATTGTGTTTGATTCGGGTAACGGTGCGCCCATCAACGGCGCTGAAGTTCGCCTGATTAATCAGGCCACCGGTCTTCCGGCCACCGTGTTTGGTGACGATGGGGTCAGCACCTATCCATCGGAGGTCATCACCGGGGGGTCGGTCACAGACAGCGGTGGCACCCAGTATATTTTTGATGACGGCGCATTTCGCTTTCCACTGATTGCACCAGGTCGCTATCGTCTTGAGGTCATTCCACCTCCGGGCTACACGGGGCCCTCCATTGTCGCAATCAATGATCTGCAGCAGTTACCGGGCGCACCGTTTACCTTAGTGCCGGCGTCATTCGGTGCCGAGTTTGTGGTCAACCCCGGGCCAGTTGTGCGCATTGATGTGCCACTGGATCCATCTTCTGCAGCGCTTTTCTTGCAGAAAACCTCGCCGCTTAACGTGGCGGCACCCGGCGACTTCGTGCCCTACGAGTTGCGAGTTGATAATGCTGACGGCGTGGCGCGGGTCGATGATGTTCGCATTACGGATAATCTGCCGGCAGGGTTTCGCTTGGTGAGCGACTCTGTGCGAATTGATGGCCAGCCGGCGCCAGACCCGGTGATCGATAGCACGGGTCGCGGTTTAACGTTCTTGCTGGGCACGCTCAACGGCGGTCAGAGTCAACGCGTCAGCTATGTAACAGAAGTGACCAACGCCATCCGTGGCGAGGAAGCGGTCAATAGCGCAGTGGCCGCTGGCAACGGCGGTATTGAATCGAATGTAGCGAGCGCCACCAATACACTCACTGAAGATCTGTTTGCGTCCAATAGTTTTCTAATCGGCCGTGTCATCAACGGTAGTTGCGACGATACGGTCGACAATGATCTTGAAGGCGTCGCCAACACGCGCATCTATCTCGAAGATGGTCGCTACGCCATCACCGATGAAGGCGGGCGCTTCCACTTTGAAGGCGTGGAACCAGGCGCGCATGTGGTTCAACTGGATGTCGATAGTATTCCGACGCATATGGAAGTGATTCCCTGTCAAAACAACTCCCGGTTTGCCGGTCGGGCGTTCTCTCAGTTTGTTGATCTACGCGCCGGCTCATTGTGGCGAGCGGATTTTTACTTGCAGCCCATACCACCAGCGGATGGCGCGGTGGACGTATTATTGGAATCGCGTCCGGTTGCGGATGGCGTGGACTACTCGCTGACCGTGCTCGGTCGCGGTGATGTCGTTATTGGTGATCTTGAGGCATTGGTGCTGATGCCGGATGGCGCTGAATATGTCGCCGGTAGCGCCGCCCGCAACGGCCAGGCACTGGATAACCCAGCCGTTAACGGAAGCCTGTTGACGTTTCGCTTGGGCACTCGTGAGGGTGACTGGCAAGAGATTGTGACGTTTCGCGCGCGCTATGGTGCAGGGGGTCGCGAGTGGCTTACCAAGGCGATGGCCTCGTTCGAGGCTGGCGATGAGAAGAAGCGTACGCCACTCGTGGACAATCTGCTTGTATTCGAACCATCGGTTGAGGAGCGTGTTGAATTCACGCTTACGCCAAAATTTGGTACGCGTCGGGCACAACTAAGTGAGGCCGATCGCCGCGATATCGATAACGTCATTGCCCAGATCAAAGGTGCACGGGATATTCGTGTGCACATCGTCGGTCACACGGACAATGTCCCCATTGCCCCGCAAAACAGGACCGAATTCGCGGACAATCGTGTGCTGTCACACGCGCGTGCCGCGGGTGTGGCGCGCTACGTGCGCGATGAGCTAGGGCTTTTACCAAGTCAAATGACCGTAGAGGGAAAAGGCGCCGACCAACCCCGCGAGAGTAACGCCACCCCCGAGGGCCGCAAAGCTAATCGCCGCGTGGCGCTGTCGATTTGGGGTGAAAAGCCGGTGCTCAATTCGCGTCGACAAGTGGCGGCTGGCAGTCGGCTATTAAGTGATCTGCAGTCGCTCACGGTGACCGGGACAACGTCGGCGCCGAGCGAACCACTTAGTCGCGCGCAGGCCGTAACGTCGGCGGGCCCCGATTACTTTGCAGATGAGACGCTCGTTGAAACGCTCGAACCTGGTTTTGAACTGCTGCAACCCGCAGCGGATGAGAACCTTGCTATTCCGAGTCTTAAAATTGCGGTGAAACACGCGCCTGATCAACGGGTGCAACTTGAGCTGAATGATCAGCCAGTAAATGGCATTCACTATGAAGGTAAAAACCGTAATGGCGCTCGCACGGTCGCGGTGAGTCGATGGCGTGGCGTTAACGTCGAGCCCGGTCAGAACCGTTTGTCGGTGGTGTTGTTAGATCGAAATAACCACGAGCTGGAGCGTATTGAGCGAATTGTTCACTTTAGCGGTGGACCGGTACGCGCAGAGCTTGATGTGAACGCGTCAACGCTGATTGCCGATGGTCGACAGCGCCCAGTGATCGTGCTGAATACGTTTGACCGTGAACAGTACCCGGGACGGCCGGAAGCGGTTGGCGTTTATCATGTCGAGCCACCGTATCGCTCAATGTGGGAAGTTAATGCCGCGCGTGAAAATCAATTGGTGGTGGTTGGCGATCGCGACCCGGTTTACACGCTCAACGCGAAAGGGCAGGCCATCATCGAACTGGAGCCGACGTCGCAGGCGGGCGAAGTAGTGCTCAATCTTGAGTTTGAGAACGGCCTGGAGCAGGAAATTCGGGCTTGGCTCAAGCCGGCTGCGCGCGATTGGATTTTGGTGGGTCTAGCCGAAGGTACCGTTGGCTACAACACGCTGCGCGATAACCTCGAGAACGCGTCGGATGATGGCCTCGAGGACGACTTTTATGAAGAGGGGCGTTTGGCGTTTTTTGCCAAAGGGCGAATTCGTGGCGACTTTCTGTTAACGCTTGCCTACGACACACGTGGGCGATCACGTGATCGCCTTTTTGGCACAATCGACCCCGATCGGTTTTACACACTGTATGGTGATGCAACGGAACAGCGCTTCGATGCCGCCAGCCAGGAAAAACTCTTTCTCAAGATCGAGCGAAATCAATTCTATGCGCTGTTTGGCGACCACCAAACGGGGCTTACCGTCACCGAACTCTCGCGCTACAACCGATCGCTCACGGGCGTTAAAAGCGAATACGTCGGGGAGCGCTTTGGCTACAATGTGTTTGCCGCGGAGACCAATCAAGCGTTTGTAAAAGACGAAATTGCCGGCGACGGGACGTCAGGCCTTTATCAGCTTAGCCGCCGACCGATCATTATCAATAGTGAAAAGGTTACGCTTGAGGTACGAGATCGTTTTCGAACAGAAGTGATTGTCGAGAGTCGCAGCTTGGCTCGCCATCTTGACTACAATATTGACTATTTGCAGGGCACGCTCTTTTTCAAGCAACCAGTGCTCAGCCGCGACGCGCAGTTTAATCCCGTGTTTATTGTGGTGGACTATGAGAGTCGCGATGACGGTGACGACGAGCTCATCGCCGGTGGTCGTGCATCGTATCGTCCGGTTGCGAATGTGGAACTGGGAGCAACGGCGATACGCGAAGGCATGGCCGGCGGCACGGGTGAACTCATGGGTGCCGATCTGACGGTGATCGTGCGCCCGGGTACCGAGCTTCGCGCTGAGTACGCCACAAGCGATTCGACGCAAAATGGTGTTGCGTCGGAGGGAGACGCCTATTCACTGGAGTTGCGACATCAGGGCGAGAAGCTCGATGGCGTGGTGTACACCCGCGAGCAGCAATCCGGCTTTGGTCTAGGGCAGCAGCGCGGAACGGAGAGCGGAACACGCAAAACAGGGTTTGCGGGTCGTCTTCGTATGAGTCGAACACTGACCCTAAACACCGATGTCTATACGCAAAAGAACCTTGGCAATGGCGCAACGCGCGATGTGGTTCAAGGCGAAGTGCGCTACCAGAGTGGCCGCGCGACCGTGGGTGTCGGTTTGCGTTCGGCCGCCGATGAAGATGAAACGGGCGTGAGCCGAAAATCAGAGCAAGCCTTTGTAAATGGTAGCTATCAGTTGCTTGATAATCGATTAACATTGCGCGGCAGTACGGATTTTTCACTGGGCGACAACGCGAGCGGCGACTTTCCTCGACGCACATTGCTTGGCATGGATTATCGACTAAACGATCGCGTCACCGTGTTTGGCGAGTATGAAGTTGCCGAAGGGGACAACATCGAGGCGCAGACGTCACGCGGCGGGATCAAAGTCACCCCATGGGAACGTGCCAACGTCAATGCGTCAGTGAATCGTGCGATTTCCGAGTACGGACCACGCGTGTTTGCAAATGTGGGTTTGGTACAGGGCTTTCAACTCAATGACAAGGTGACGCTGGACGCGGGCTTCGATCATGGCAATACCCTAGCGACACCAGAGTTTAATGATTTTAATATCGATACACCGCCCACGTCGGGCGCGATTGGTGAAGACTTTACCAGCGTGTTTGTTGGTGGTGTGTACCGCAGTGAAGACTGGTCTGCCACTTCACGCCTCGAGCTCCGTCGCTCTGATCTGGAAGATCGCGAAACGCTGCAGGTTGGCTTCTATCGCGAGGAAAAAGAAGGCGTCGGCTTTAGCCTCAACGCCCAGGTGTTCAACAGTGAATCGGGTGATGTGAATAACCTCAATGCCGATGTCCGACTTGGACTGGCCTATCGGCCCGCCGATAGCGAGTGGGCAATTTTCGACCGCCTCGATCTTGGGTACGACGATTTCGATTCATTGAGTGATTCGCGACGGTCATGGAAAGTCGTGAATAATCTCAATCTCAACTGGATGATGAGTCGCGACACACAAATCGATTTTCAGTACGGCGCCAAGTTTGTTCGCAGTAATATCGCTGATCAGAGCTATACCGGTTTCTCCGACTTAGTGGGTGTGGCCTGGCGACACGACGTCAATGACCGTTTCGATGTTGGTTTGCACGGTCATGTGCGTCACGCCTGGCGCTCTGACGTCTACGATTACTCGATTGGTTTTGAGGCGGGGGTTACGGTAATGCGCAACGCCTGGGTAAGTGTTGGCTACAACGTAACAGGATTTGAGGATGACGACTTTAGCCAAGCAGGCTATCTCGCCTCGGGTCCGTATATTCGATTCCGTCTAAAAGCCGATCAACATACGTTTGATGATTTTCGTCGCGGCATGTTGTTCCGCCGCGAAGACGTGGCGGTCAATACGGCACGACGACGCGCACGACAATAGAATTGACACCGTGCCACGGCAATTGTGGCAATCCTGTGATCAATCCAGTCAATCGGCCGACTGTGACTGGATTACCTCGCGACTTCGGTGGTCGTCAATGGTAAGGTCCGCGCATGAAAGCGCGCGGTACATCGCCTACTCACGCTAAACGCAGTAAGACTGCGCCACGCGCGCGTGCCGGGACTCGATCGAAAAAGCGCAAGACCAAAAAGAAAAAGACACTGAAGTCAACGCGCAAGCCCGCTCGGAAGCGTGTGCGGGCCAAGCGTACACCCTCTGTTCGTCGCCGACTTCTAACCGGACTGCTGGCGCTGATGGGCGTTGCACTGCTCATGACGGCACTCTATGGATTGGTGCTCGATGCGCAGATAAAAGAGCGTTTTGCGGGGCAACCGTGGGCGCAACCGGCCAGGGTTTTCGCCAGGCCGATCGATTTGTATGCCGGCCTGTCGCTCGCACCGGCTGAGTTAGTCGCGCACCTCAACCAGCTTGGTTATCGTCGCGTCGAACAGCCGACGTCACCCGGAGAGTACCGACTCGCTGGACAACAACTGCGATTAGTTACGCGCGGCGATTCTCTGTTGACTATTTCAGTACAGGCACTGGATGTGTATTTCGCCGGTGACGTCATCGTCGAGTTAAACGATGGTCGAGGTGATGCGCTGCCGCTCGCGACCTTGGAACCGCAGATGATCGGAAGCCTGCTGCCCCGAAGCGGCGTCGATCGCAATGTAATCGGTGCTGATGCCGTACCCACGCTACTGCGCGCGGCACTGGTCGCCGTTGAAGATCGACGATTTCATTCACATCATGGCATCGATTTTCGAGGCATAGCACGCGCCGCGCTTGCCAATCTGCGTGCGGGGCGCGTCAGGCAGGGTGGTAGTACCATCACGCAACAGCTTATTAAAAGTCATTTTCTATCGAATGCGCAGACTTGGCGGCGCAAGTTTAAAGAAGCGTTGATGGCCGTTTCGATTGATGCACGGCTAAGCAAAGACGACATCATGTTGGCCTACGTTAACGAAATCTATCTGGGACAAGACGGTGGGCGCGCTATTCATGGCTTTGATCTAGCCAGTCGATTTTATTTTTCACGACGACTCAGTGAGCTTGAGATCCACCATATCGCTATGTTGACCGGTATGGTCAAGGGGCCTTCACAGTTCAATCCAAGACGCTACCCGGAGGCGGCGCGGAAACGACGCGACCTTGTTTTGGATATCCTGAGTGACGAGGGGGTAATCAGTGCGGAGGCCGCCCTTCAAGCCAAAGCCGAGCCGTTGGACGTGGTGGCTGACCGCACCGGGCATTTTGGTGGTTATCCGGCCATTATGGCGATGGTGCGCCAGCAGCTGCTGCGCGACTATGAACCCGATGATCTGGTGTCAGCCGGCCTGAGTGTCTATACATCGCTTGATGTGGTGGCTCAGCAGCGGGTTGAGCAACAAGTAGGCCAGGCGTTGGCGCAGGTGGAACGCGAGCATGATGTTGCGGAGCAGCTTCAAACATCGGCCGTTGTGTTGGCGCCCGATACCGGCGAATTGATGGCATTGGTGGGGGGGCGCCAAATTGGGTTTGATGGGTTCAATCGCGCGCTCGACATGCGCCGCCCGATTGGGTCGTTAATCAAGCCGTTTGTGTATCTAACGGCGCTTGAGCATGGTCAATTTGATCTCGATACTGAGCTTAGCAATGCACCGTTAGACGTAACACTCGATACGGGCCAGATTTGGTCGCCCCGAAACTTCGACGATGAGTACGGCGGTGACGTGCCGATATTCAAAGCGCTCGCGCAGTCTTACAACACGCCTGCCGTGCGCGTTGGGCTGGAGATCGGTGTGCAAAATGTGATCGAGACGTTGCAACGTCTGGGCATGGCGCATGATCCAGACGCCTTTCCATCGTTGTTGCTCGGGGCGCTGGAGCTGACGCCGCTTGAAGTCGCCCAACTGTATCTTGGGCTGGCTGGCAGCGGCTTTATCACGCCACCGCGCATCGTAAAGACGGTCACGGATGCCAACGGCAGGGCGCTACGCGCCTATCCGCTCGAAGTGGAGGATGCTGTTTCCCCCGTCAGCACGTACCAGATTATGCGCACACTACGGTTGGCGGCGACGCACGGCACCGCACGCAGTCTGTCGTGGCGGCTTCCTGGCCTACCGGTGGCTGGTAAGACCGGGAGTACGAACGATCTGCGCGACAGCTGGTTCGCTGGCGTGAGTCAGTCCTCTGTCGCTGTGGTGTGGGTGGGGCGTGACGATAACGAGTCCACGGGCTTAACCGGTGCGCAGGGCGCATTGCCCGTGTGGGTGAGCGCAATGCGCGCATTGGACAACGCACCGCTTGCACCGTATCCGCCTGAAGACCTGCACAATGTGCCGTTTGACTACACGACTGGACAGCCCTTGCCATACTGTGATTCAGCAGTTCTGATACCATTGCGGCGCCAGTCGGAACCGCCTCCGCTTGCCGTGTGCCGATAAGTGGTGCTCCCGACGCAAACGGACGGCCCATCCGGTTAGATGGCGTGTGAACAATGATGATGGCGTTTGGCGACAATTCGCGACACGCGGCGAGTGCAAGATGAAACCACAGCGATTACTTTTTCTTTTGGTGTTGAGTTTGCCGGCCTGTTCAGTCTATGAGTCTTGGCCAGGCAGTTCGCGCGGTGACGAACCGCCGGCACCGGTTCAACGAGTGCCGCCCCAGTCTGAATCGCCGCCGGGCACCCTCGATTCGGGTCCGGACGATTCCCCGATGGGTACAGCCTCGGTGCCCACCCAGGTGGCCCGGCCGACGGGGCCGGCGGGGTTTTTACTGGACGGTGCTCATCGTCAGCGCGAATCGGGCGATCTTGCCGGCGCGGCGCAGTCGATCGAACGGGCCATGCGAATTCAGCCTGGTAATCCGTGGCTGAGTCTGGAGCTCGGGCAGGTGCGGCTCGCCCAGGGTAATGCCACCCAGGCGGAGCTCATGGCGCGGCGTGCATTGGCCCAAGCGAGTGGCGATCCATCGCTGCGCACCGCCGGTTGGACGCTCACCGCTCAGGCGCGCGAGCTTCGCGGAGATCGAGTCGGTGCCGCGGAAGCGCGCGCGATGGCAGGTCAGTAGCCGGCGCCGTGTGTGTTGGTAGGATCGCGTGTCGTTGACTAACGACCTGACGGTGGCGCAGACCTGGTTCGCGCACGATGGCCCGCTCGCTCGGCAGGTCGAACGGTATGAGCCTCGGCCCGGCCAAATTCAAATGGCGCAGGCGGTGCGCGATGCGATGCGTGACGGGGAGCACCTGGTCGTGGAGGCTGGCACCGGCACGGGCAAGACCTTTGCGTATCTTTTGCCTGCCTTGATGGCGGGTCGTCGTGTCGTGGTGTCGACCGGCACTCGTAATCTTCAGGATCAGTTGTTTCATCGAGACTTACCCACCGTTACGCAGGCGTTTGGCCAGCCGGTGTCTGTGGCGCTTTTAAAAGGGCGCAGTAATTACGTGTGCCTGTATCGACTGGAGCAGGCGGGTGTGCAAAGCGATGGAAAGCTTAACCGCGCACAGCTTGGCAAAATCATGAGTTGGTCACGAAGCACCCAAACGGGCGACACCGCCGAGCTCACCGACGTCGCTGAGGGCGCGCCGATCTGGTCGTGGGTAACGTCAACCGCGGACAATTGTCTTGGGCAGGAGTGTCCGGCCTTTGGCGAGTGTCACGTGATGAATGCGCGTCGCGTCGCTCAGGCGGCCGATGTGGTGGTTGTTAATCACCATTTGCTGCTCGCAGACATTCGGCTCAAAGAAGACGGATTCGGCGAGTTATTGCCGGGTGCCGATGTGGTGGTGCTCGATGAGGCCCATCAATTTCCAGAAACCGCTGCGCAGTTTTTCGGTTCGCGTTTCAGTTCACGGCAGGTCAGTGGCATCACGCGTGATGTGGCATCGGAGAGTTTTGCTGCTGGCATTGAGCGCAGCGGTCTAGAGGCGCAAACCCTGACGGTCAATCGTGCCGCGGCTAGGCTGCGGTCATCGCTGCCACATAGCGGGCGGCGCAATCTGACGGCGGTCGGTACGGTCACACTTGATGCCATTGCCGACCTGAATTCAGCGTTGTTGGGATTAGTCGACGCGTTAGAAACCTATGACGGCGTGAGTTCTGGTCTCGACAGTTGCCGTCGCCGCGCAAGCGATGGGGCGCGCACTCTTGAGCACATGTTAACGACCGACGACAATGCGGTCGCGTGGATCGAGGCGACGCACGCCGGTTTTCATCTTCAACGCTCGCCGCTGGATGTTTCCGAGCAGCTGGCTCAGGTAATCAATACTCAAAAGGCAGCGTGGATATTTACTTCCGCCACGTTGGCGGTGGGCGATAACTTTAATCACTTTGCTCGACGGGTCGGGCTTGATGAACCGGAAGTGCTCAAAATTGACAGTGAGTTCGATTACCGAAATCATGCGATGCTCTACGTGCCGATGAATATGCCCGAGCCCGCTGAGGATGGGTACACAGAACGTGTGGTGTCGCTGAGTATCGAGCTATTAAGCGCACTCAAAGGCGGCGCGTTTTTACTCTTTACCAGTTATCGCGCGCTGAACATTGCCAAAGCGATTCTGACGCGCGAGCCGTTGCCCAATCGCTCTCTGCTTGTACAAGGAGAACAACCACGCGACGAGTTATTGAGGCGCTTTCGCGAGGATGGGCGTGGTGTGTTACTGGGTACCAGTAGTTTTTGGGAAGGTGTGGATGTACGCGGCGGGGCACTGGGTATGGTCATCATTGATAAACTGCCGTTCGCCTCACCAGGCGATCCGCTTCTTCAAGCACGCCTTGATGCGATGCGAAAACAAGGTGGCAACCCGTTTATGGACTATCAACTTCCAACCGCTGTGTTGGCACTCAAGCAGGGCGTCGGGCGACTGATTCGTGATGAGAGCGATAAGGGCTTATGCGTGATTTGCGATCCGCGCCTGTTTGCGAAACCGTACGGTCGCCTGTTTTTAAACAGTCTGCCGCCGATGCCGGTCGAACGTGAGCTGCCGGTAGCCAGGCGTTTCGCGCGAAGTCTACCGGCATGAAACTGTTGAGCATAGAAGCGGCGGCTAGCCCGGCTTCTGTGGCGCTGTCGATTGATGGCCACGTTGTCGAACACACGAGTGACGACCCAAAGGCACAAGCGGAACAGCTACTCGCGCTGACGAACGAACTGCTGCGCGACGCCGGCATGACGCTGAGCGATCTCGATGGTGTGGTCGTTGGGCGTGGGCCCGGCAGTTTCACTGGATTACGTGTGGCGACCGCCGTTGCGCAGGGGTTGGCCTACAGTGCCGGACTACCGGTGGCGGCCGTGTCAACCTTGGCGGCGGTGGCGCATCAGGTAGGCGCCGCGCGCGCGATTATGCCGTCAAATTCGCTGCTGGTGTGTTTGGACGCGCGTAAGGAGCAAGTATACTGCGCACACTATCGCTTTAATGAACTTGCGCAACCTGAGTCAGTCTCAGACGAGGCGGTGCTCGACCCGGCAGAGGTCGTGCGGCGATTTCGCGATCAAGTCTCGGTCGTCGCCAGTGACGCGATAGCCCACCACCCAATATTGTCGACGCTGGGTGACGTCTTGGAGATCGCGCCTTCGGCGACCGCTGTGGCCCGGCGCGCTGACAGTGGTGTGGTGGCGTTTGAATCGCCATATGCGGCGGTGCCTCGCTATGTGCGCGACAATGTGACGCATGGCGGTTAGTCGGCGCCAGCACGCGGCGCGCGGCGTGCGTCATGGTATTGTGTTTTTAAAAATAACGACAGCGGTGCGCTAGGACGAGACCGATGGAGTTGCAACGGCGATTAATCGGACTGCGGAACGCCGCTCAACAAGAAAAAAAGGGGAGTACAACCACATGCTGAACATTTCACGGACACAGGGTAATTGGTTGGGATTTGCGGTGTGCCTGGGCATGATGGCGTATGCGCTGTATGCGCAATATGTACTGCTGCTAGAGCCTTGCAATCTATGCATCTTTCAGCGCATTGCGGTGATTGCGATGGGACTTGTATTTTTGATTGCGGCGCTGCACCGCGGTGCTGGTCGTGCCGTGCGACGCGTCTATGGTGCGTTGGTCGGTCTGTTCGCCGCGTTTGGTGTCGCTGTGGCGGGTCGTCATGTCTATATTCAGAGTTTGCCCGCGGATGAAGTGCCCGCCTGCGGGCCGAGTCTCGATTACTTGATGGATGCCTTTCCGATGACCGAAGCGCTGCGTCTCGTGTTCTTTGGCTCGGGCCGGTGCGCCGAAATCGACTGGTCTCTATTTGGTTTAAGTATGCCCGCGTGGGTACTGATCAGTGTCCTGCCGTTGGGGTTGGCAGGTATTTGGTGGAACTGGCGCGACACAACAGTTTGACGCCAACACCTTTTTATTTCGTTCATTAAGCGTGCCCTTTTTTGTGTTGCCGAACGCACCCAGCGCAAGTCGCTGTGCCGCGCGGAGCGTTGGCGCGGCCGTGCCATCGACGAGACGCGTCATCGTGCAAACGCGTTGAGTGCATGAACGTGCGATTGCAGCCGACTGAGCGGCGGTCAGCGGTTCGGCATTTCAAACATCTCGCGTACTTCGATCACACCGATTTCAGTGTGTGGGCAGCTCTGTGCAATCGACACCGCCTCCTCTAGGCTGGCGGCGGAAAGTGCCGTAAAACCATTGGTTACCGTTGACTCAACGACCTCGGTTATCCCGTCGGATGATACGGCCTTGGCGGGACCCACCGGCGAATTAGCGATGACAATTCGATCGCTGATGGTGTTCACCCACTCGCGCCATCGATTCATGAGTTGTTGGCCTTCCTCAGGGTTGTCGGGCTGGGTTGCGCCTTTGTACGTGAACAAATAGGTGGGCATGGCATGGAGTCTCCTGTCGCGGATCCGAGACCAAAACCTATCAGGTTATGGTGAATCGACACAATTCCGGCACGCGCCGACAGACTTCGCTACACTGTCGCCTTTTCATACTGAGATGCCGTAATGGACACGATCGCCGTCAGCTCACCGCCCTCGATCTCATCGTTCCGTCCCACACAAAAAACGTTGATGGGTCCGGGGCCGTCTGATGTTTCGCCGAGGGTGCTGGCCGCCATGGGACGCGCGACGCTAGGTCATCTCGATCCTGATTTTACGGCGCTCATGGATGAGATTAAGCAGCTATTGGGTTATGCGTTTCAAACGGAGAATGCGCTGACGTTTGCCGTTTCTGCGCCGGGATCGGCGGGTATGGAAACGGCCTTTGTCAATTTAGTTGAGCCCGGTGACACCGTTCTCGTATGCATCAATGGAGTCTTCGGCTCGCGCATGAAAGAGAACGTTGAACGTATTGGCGGCACGGCCATCGTCGTCGAAGACGAATGGGGTGAGCCGGTCGATCCGCACAAAGTTGAGGAGGCCTTACGTCAACATCCGGAGATAAAAATTGTTGCGTTTGTTCATGCGGAAACATCGACCGGCGTGTGTTCTGATGCCGCAACGCTGTGTCGCCTTGCGCATGAGTTCGATTGTCTGACGCTGGTCGACGCGGTGACATCGCTGGGTGGTGTGCCAGTGCTCGTTGACGAGTGGGGTATCGACGCGATTTATTCGGGCAGCCAAAAGTGTTTGTCCGCGCCTCCTGGCATCTCTCCGGTGAGTTTTTCTCCGCGCGCAGTCGCGGCCATTTCAAGTCGTAAAACCAAAGTACAGAGTTGGTTTCTCGATTTAAATTTGGTCATGGGCTATTGGGATGGCGACGGCGGTCGAACCTATCATCATACGGCGCCGGTAAACGCGATGTACGGACTCCATGAAGCCTTGGTGATGCTGAACGAAGAGGGCCTCGAAGCGGCGTGGGAACGTCATCGCCATCATCATGGGGCGCTTCGAGAGGGCTTGTCCGGCCTTGGCATCGATTTTTTAGTCGACGAGCCATTTCGACTGCCGCAACTGAACTCCGTGCACATTCCGGCCGCCGTGCAGTCGGAGGAGGCAGCTATTCGTCGCGATTTGCTCGCGCAGCATGAGCTTGAAATCGGTGCAGGACTCGGCGCACTCGCTGGACGCGTTTGGCGCATTGGCCTAATGGGTCACAGCGCAAACGATGGCAACGTGCGCAAGTGCTTGGGAGCGCTCGAGGATGTGCTGGGTAAATAACGCGCGCTAGGGCTCACCACCCAGCAACGCGAGCATGACATCTTCATACAGCAACGCCAGCGTATCGAGATCGGCCAAATCGACCCGCTCATCAATTTGGTGGATGGATTGGTTAATGGGACCCAACTCAATCACCTCGGTGCCGCTGGGTGCGATAAATCGGCCATCGGATGTCCCGCCACCGGTCGACAGTTCGGTGTCTAAGCCGGTGCGGTGCTTAATGGCGGCGGCCACGGCCTGAGTCAATGGACCGTGTTCGCTCAAAAACGGTTCGCCCGACAGCGACCACGTAATGCGCGCGTCAATGCCTAGCGCATCGATCATCGCCTCGCAGCGGCGCTTAAGGTCATCCGCGGTAACCGCCGTCGAGTAGCGAAAATTCGCGACGAATCGCAAGCTGCCGGGAATCACATTATTTGCGCCTGTGCCCGCCTCGATGTTGGATATTTGAAACGTGGTGGGCGGAAAATGCGCGTTACCCTCGTCCCAGACTTCATTGCTCAGCGCACTGATCAGGGGCGCTGACGCATGTATCGGGTTAAGTGCCTTATCGGGGTAAGCGACATGTCCTTGTTTGCCATCTACGTCGAAAATGGCATGCAGCGAGCCTCGTCGACCGATGCGAACGACGTCGCCGAGCGCTTTGGATGAGCTGGGTTCGCCGACCACACAGTAGTCCAAACGCTCATTGCGCGCCGCCAAACGCGCCATCACCTCTCGCGTGCCGTGTCGCGCGGGCCCTTCTTCATCACTGGTGATGATCATGGCGATCGCGCCTGCATGGTCGGGAACGCGGTGCGTAAACGACTCAATGGCGCAGATCATCGCCGCGATGCTGCCTTTCATGTCGGCCGTGCCCCGACCAAACAGGCAGCCGTCACGAATTTCGGGGGTAAACGGTGGACTTTGCCATTCATCCAGCGGGCCTGCCGGTACGACATCGGTGTGTCCGGCGAAGCACACCACGGGCTGTGCGTCACCACGGCGTGCGTAGAGGTTGGTGACACCCCCCGCGTCCATGCTCTCGCACGTAAACCCAATCGCCTCGAGCCGAGCCTGTAAAAGTGCCTGACAGCCTGCGTCTTCGGGGGTAACCGAGGGGCGACTCACCAGTTCGCGTACGAGTTGTTCGAGTGTGTTCATAATCCGTAGCGACGAGTCTAGTTAGCGATCTAAAAACGCGTCGAGTTCATCAGCATTGAAACCCAATAACGCGTGGTCTTGAGTCTCGATGACAGGGCGTTTCATTAAAGTGGGTTGGGCAACGAGCAGAGCGACAGCGTCCTCATCGCTCAAAATGTGCTTATCGTTGTCGGTTAGATTGCGCCACGTCGTGCTTCGTTTATTGACGAGCGCGTCGCGTCCAAATCGAACGCACCAGGCGCGAAGTTGTTGGGCGGTCGGCGGTGTCGCTCGAACGTCGATCAGCGCTGCCTCGATTGTTCGTTCAGCAAGATGGCGCAGTGCTTTTTTGCAGCTGTCGCAATTCTTCAGTCCGTACACGACGATGGTCACGATTGACTCCTAGTAGGTGATTCGATTGGTGTTTAGTCCCAGGCACGCAGCAAGTTATTGATGCCCACTTTGTCACGAGTTTTGGCATCCACACGTTTGACAATGACCGCACACGCCAAGCTGTATCGACCGTCGTTTGACGGCAGCGAACCGGGTACCACTACCGCTCCTTCGGGCACCCGCCCGAACGTGACTTCATCGCGTTCCCGATCATAGATGCGCGTGCTTTGCCCAATAAACACGCCCATTGACAAGACAGCATTGTCTTCCACCACCACACCTTCTACGACCTCAGAACGCGCGCCGATAAAACAATTGTTGCCGATGATTGTCGGTGTCGCCTGAAGAGGCTCCAGCACGCCGCCAATCCCGGCCCCGCCGCTAAGGTGCACATTGCGGCCGATTTGCGCGCAAGAACCCACCGTCGCCCAGGTGTCGACCATGGTCCCCGTATCGATATAAGCGCCGATGTTCACATAGGAGGGCATGAGTACGCAGCCGCTGCCAATGTACGCACCTCGTCGTACAGTGGCGTGTGGCACAACCCGAACACCGCCGTCTTGAAAGTCTTGCTCAGCGGAGTTCGCGTACTTGAGTGGCACTTTGTCGAAATAGCGAGTGGTGTCGTCGCCACTCACAGTGTTGTGATGCGTGCGAAAGTACAGCAACACGGCTTTTTTTAACCACTCATTGACTTGCCAGGCGCCATCCATTGGTTCGGCGACACGTTGCGTGCCATTGTCCAGTGCGTCGATCACGCGTTCGATGGCATGGATGATGTCTGGCTCAGATTCAGGCGAAAGCTGATCGCGTTGTTCCCAGGCGTCTTCAATTACTGACTGGTCGGTGCTGCGTACTGTTGTTGTCATATTGATGTCCATTAAGTGCAAGGCGTATTAGAGCGCATGCATTGGCAAAGGAAAAGCGCCTTGTTCGACCCAAGTTGGGGCGAATGTTGCGTCTTGGGTCACACACGGTACGGCGAGATGCGGGTTTCGTAAGACGCAAGACGGGTCGCCATTGGCGTCATCGCGATCAGGCCGCGGAGGGCAGCAAATCATCAAGCGCTTGCTCCAGCGCGGCGCATGTTGCTGGTGAGAGCGGTTTTCCGTCGGAGCTGGTGAGATAAAACACGTCTTCGGCGCGTTCGCCAATGGTCGTGATCTTGGCGGCCGACACCATGACATCACAGGCCAAAAAGGCTTGTCCGATGCGGGACAACAGGCCGGGCTGATCGGCGGCAGTGATATCCATCACGGTGAATCGTCCGTTTGGATCGTCCGCAAAATCGGTCATGGTCGGCGTGGAGAAAACCTTGACGGCACGGGACGCCGATCGCGTCACAGCCGGTGTCGCATCAGCGGCAAAGGCTCGAAGAATCGCTTGCTCGATGCGTTCTGCGCGTTCGTCCTCATCATGCGATGACGTGGATGTGCCCATGATGCGATAGGTGTCGAGATTAAAATCGCGCGCCACGTTGGTTATGCGCGCGTCGAGAATCGTGAGTCCTTGTTGTTCCAGCACCGCCGTGATCCGCGCAAAACTCTCACCGGAACGCGGCGCCAGTACCATCAGGCTGCCGCCCGATGGGCTCGCTAGATCGCGCACAGCCGCGACGACATTGTGCACCACAGGGTGTTCGATCAACACTTGCGTATGCCAGGCGACTTCGTCTGCCGAATGACGCAGGAAATATGAATCGTCAAAGTTGGTCCACGCGGTATCGCGCATCGTATCGTCAATGCCAAGTTGAGTGATTCGCTCGCGCGCCTGTCGCCGTGTCGCGGTGATCAATTCGTCTCGATCGATCGGGTTTTCGAGCCCCCGGTCGAGAGCGCGACGAGTTTGGCGGTACAAATTCTCAAACAAGCTGGCTTTCCAGCTGTTCCACATATTGGGGTTGGTGCCGTGTACGTCGGCGACGGTAAGCACATACAGGTATTTCAAATGCATATCATCTCGCACAAGTTGCGAAAACTCGTGAATGACGTTGGGGTCGTCAATGTCTTTTTTCTGGGCGGTCACGGACAGCACCAGGTGGTGTCGCACCAGCCACGCAACCAATCGTGCGTCGTAGGCGTCAAGACCGATCTGTTCGCAGAACTGCTGGGCGTCATCGGCGCCCAGTTCGGAATGATCGCCACCACGGCCTTTGGCGATGTCATGAAACAACCCCGCGAGATAGGCCAGTTCTGGTCGGCGCAGCGACTGCATAATTTGGCTGCAGTACGGAAACTCATGATCGTACTTACTGAGACTGAAGCGACGTAAATTGCTTACAACAAAGAGTGTGTGGGCATCCACCGTATAGGCGTGGAACAGGTCGTACTGCATCAGGCCTACAATCTTGCCAAACGCTGGAATAAAACGACCGAGCAATCCATAGCGATTCATTCGGCGCAATTCGAGGATGACGCCCTCCGGCGCTTTAAGGATATCGAGAAACAGTGCGTGGTTTGTCGGATCAGCGCGAAAGCGATCGTCAATCAGTTCCCGCTTTTGACGAATGAGGCGAATGGTTTTGGCAGTGACGCCGGTTACCTCACTTTGTCGTTGGATGTGCGTAAACACCTCGAGTAGCGCGCTCGGGCGGCGGTCAAAGAGGTCATGACTCACGACATCCAGATTGTTGTTGATGATCTGGAAGTCATCATTGATACGCGCCGCAGCGGGTTTACGCCGATTGAGAATCGCTTCTCGAAAAAGCTGTAGAAGCATTTCATTGAGTCGTGATACACGTAGGGCAGTGCGATAATACAGCTGCATGAGCTGTTCCACAGCCAGACTGTGCGGTTCATCCTCATAGCCAAAGAGTGCAGCGATACGGGCCTGATGATCAAATAGCAGGCGGTCTTCGCGTCGCCCGGTGAGCGTGTGGAGCGCAAAGCGAAGCTTCCAAAGAAAGGCACGGTCTTTCGATAGTGACTGATACTCATGCGCACTGAGAAAGTCGGTTGCGACCAGCTCACGCATGGTGTTATTGCCAAAATGTCGCTTGCCAACCCAGTCCACCATTTGCAGATCGCGCAGTCCGCCCGGCGCGCCTTTGATGTTGGGTTCAAGATTGCTGGTGGTGTCGTGGTGGCGGGCGTGTCGGTCGTGTTGCTCGTCGAGTTTTGCTTCAAAAAAGCGGTCAGCCGGCCACATCGCGTCAGGACCGGTCGCGGCGTTCATTTTTTCGTAGAGCGCCTTGTCGCCGTGCAAAAGGCGCGACTCCATGAGGCTGGTGACCACCGTAATATCGTTACGCGCCTCGCGCACGCATTCTTTGAGGGAACGAACGCTGTGCCCAATTTCCAAGCCAATGTCCCACAACATCGTTAAGAACTGTTCGATATTGTGTTTGTCGTCCGACGACAGTTTGCGTTTCCCCACGAGCAACATCACGTCGATATCGCTTCCAGGATGCAGCTCGCCCCGGCCATAGCCGCCAACGGCCACCAGCGCGATCGCGTCGTATTGTTGGCCGAGGAACGTGCGCCATAGGCGTAACAACACCCCGTCGACCAGGCGCGCCTGATCGCGCACGAGATCTTCGATCGGTTCGTTATTGCGAAATCGTTCACGCAGTCGCTCGCGCGCTCTGTCGAGCGTCTGGCGATAAGTGGGAATGGGGTCTGCGCCGTCGCTCAGTCTCGTATCGAGGCTCGACAGCTCGGGCCAGTTATCAAAGTGTTCAGGGCTGCTGAATTCGCTCACGGATTAAAGCGTCTCGTCGGCCCCGAGCGTGAGCACCTCATAGCCCGTATCGGTTACTAAGATCGTGTGTTCCCATTGTGCCGATAGACTGTGATCTTTGGTGACGACGGTCCAACCATCGGGCAATAGTTTCACGTGGCGTCGACCCGCATTGACCATGGGTTCGATGGTGAAGGTCATACCGGCCTGAAGTTCAAAGCCCGTGCCGGGTTCGCCATAGTGCAGAACCTGAGGGTCCTCATGGAAAACGCGGCCAATGCCATGCCCACAGTATTCACGCACGACCGAATAGCCTTTCTTCTCGACGTACGTTTGAATCACGTGACCGATGTCGCCGAGCGTGGTGCCCGGTTTGACCTTCTTAATGCCCAGAATCATGGCTTCGCGAGCGGTCGCCGCAAGACGTTTGCCGATGACGGTTGGTTTGCCGACAAAAAACATCCGGCTCGTATCGCCGTGAAAGCCGTCCTTGATGACGGTGATGTCGATATTGACGGCGTCCCCTTTCTTAAGCCGTTTCGCGCCGGGGATTCCATGGCACACGACGTGGTTGATCGATGTGCAGATCGACTTTGGGAAACCCCGATAGTTGAGCGGTGCGGGGGTCGCGTCCTGCACCTCAGTGATGTACTTATGACAAATTTGATCGAGCTCTTCGGTGGTGATGCCTGCGCGCACATGGTCGCCGACCATGTCCAACACGTTGGAGGCCAAACGACCTGCGACGCGCATTTTTTCCTGTTCTTCCAGTGACTTAATCGTTACGTTCATGCGAATAGGCGGCCTTGAGCGATCGGTTCGGGCAGGCGATAGCCGGCCAGATTGTTGAA